>NZ_BCAK01000018.1:0-92554 GCF_001293905.1 Brachybacterium sp. SW0106-09 | reverse complement strand
ACCCGCCTCGCCGCCGCGCTGCCGGAGCACTCGCCCGCCCGGGACCGCGCCGCGGAGTTCGCCGCACTGACCGCCGCCTGGCGCGAGCGGCTGCGCGCACGGCTGGCGGAGGGCGGCGGCTCCGCCACGGGGGTCGGCGGCTCCCCCGCCGGGGCCGAGGTCTCCGCCGCGGGGACGAGCAGCGCCGCCGGGGACGCCGACCTGCTCGTCGACCTCGCGGACACCGCGCTCGCGGACCTCTGGGTGCTCGACGACGACCTGCCCGCCCCCGTCGCCGGCTGGACCGCGAACTGGCGGTACGTGTGGCCGCGCGATGCGGCGTTCTGCGCCGTCGCCCTGGCCCGGATCGGCGCTGCCGATCGCGCCGCCGACGTGCTCGCCCACCTCCAGGACCTCCAGCAGGCCGACGGCTGGTTCGAGGCGCGCTACGTGCCCGGCACCGACCGCGCCCCCGACCGCCGCGCCCCGCAGTTCGACGGGACGGGGCTTCTGCTGTGGGCGAGCGCCGAGGCGGTCGCCGCCGCGGGCGCCGAGAGCGGGGCCGTCGCCGACCGGCTCGCACCGCTGGTGACGACCTCGTTCGCGGCGCTGCACCACGCTACCTCGGGCGGGACCGCGCTGCCCCGCCTCCCCCGACTACTGGGAGGTGCGCGAGGGCGCCGCGACCCTGTGGGGCGCGGGAGCGACCCTCGCCGGGCTGCGCGCCGGGGCGGAGCTCACCGGCACCGCCGGCGCGGTGGAGTCATCGCAGGTCTTCGCGCACCTGCTCGAGGGGACCTTCGGGCGCGGCGGCTGGCAGCGCTATCGCGACGGCGGCGGCGCCGACTCCGCACTCGCCCTGTTCGACGCGACGGGCCTGCACGGCATGATCGATCCGGCACGCCTGGGGGCGCTGCGGGGCGAGCTGTCCCGGCCCGCCGGCGGCATCGCGCCGGGCGCGGCCTGGAAGCAGGACGGGATCAGCTGGACCCCGTCGACCAGCCTGCTGGGCCTGGGCCTCGCCCGGGCCGGGGAGCACCGGGCCGCCCGCGAGGTCCTCTCCTGGCTCGCCGCGCACCGCACCGAGCAGGGCTCCCTGCCCGAGAAGGTGCTGCACGACGGCCGCCCGGCCCAGGTCGCGCCGCTGGCCTGGACCGCCGCGAACACGCTGCTGGCCCTCGACGCGCTCGCCGCCTGAGCAGCGCACCGACGCGCTCGCTCCCCGCACCGCGCACCGGGGCGGCGCGATAACTCGCTGGCACCACGGCCAGGGCGTGCCCTAGCGTGCCCGGCATGGACACCACCGGCACGCCCCACCGCACAGGCGCCGACGACGCACTGGCACGACGGCGCCGCTTCGAGGACAACCGCGCGAACTGGGACGACCGCGCCGCGCTCCACGTCGCCTCCGGCTACGGCATCGAGGAGCTCGTGGCCGACCCCGCGCTGATCAGCCCCGAGGTCGCCCAGGACCGCGAACGGCTCGGGGATCTCACCGGACGCGACGTGATCCACCTCCAGTGCCACCTCGGCACGGACACGGTGAGCCTCTCCCGGCTCGGGGCTCGCAGGACCGTCAGCGTCGACCTCTCCCCCGGCTCCCTCTCCCGTGCCCGGGAGATCGCGGACCGCGCCGGGGCCGGGATCGAGTTCGTCGAGGCGAACGTGTACGACGCCCGGGAGGCGGTGACGGGCGACTTCGACCTCGTGTACACGTCGATCGGAGTGCTCTGCTGGCTGCCGGACGTCGCCGCGTGGGCACGGGTCGTCGCCTCGCTGCTGCGCCCGGGCGGCCGCTTCCTGATCCGCGACGACCACCCGATGTTCATGGCGGTGGGTGACGACGTCTCCGACGGGCTGAAGATCGAGCAGCCCTACTTCCAGCGGGAGCAGCCGATGACCTGGGACCAGGAGGGCAGCTATGTGCCGGTCCCCGAGGGCACGCCCCGCATGACCCACACCGTCAGCCACGAGTGGAACCACTCGATCGGGGAGATCCTCACCGCGCTGCTGCAGGCCGGGCTGGTGCTGGACTCCTTCGAGGAGGTCCCGTTCGCAGCCTGGTGCCCGTGGCCCGGGCTCATTGTGCGCGACGGCGACCGCTACCGGCTGCGCGAGCACCCGGACCGGCTCGCGCTGCAGTACGTGCTCACCGCTCACCGGCCCGATTCTCCGTCGCACGGCTGAGCAGTTCCGGACAGTCGGTGCACACATGACAGCTGTCACGGCGATCCCGTGACCCGGCCCCCTCGCAGCAGGGCGCATGCCGCGAGGAGGCTGGAGCCATGATCTCGACCACGCGCTCGCCGTTCCGTCCCCTCGCCCTCTTCATGGGCGTGATGACGCTCGCCTGGGCCTCCAATGCCGCAGCGGCAGCTCCGGTGCCGGCGGCGCTGCTCGCCCTGCTGGGCCTCGCAGTGATCGTCCGCGCAGCGACGATGCGCCGTGCCGGCGACCGCTCACCCGTCGCCCGGAACGCTCCGCGCTCGGCGCCCTCGGTGCCGATCGTCACCGGCCGCACCGCCGGTCTTCTGGCCCTGGTCGAGGTGATCGGGATCCTCGTGACCGTCCTGCTCCTGGCACGGTCCGGTCTCGGGGAGCTGGTGATGCCGGCCGTCGCCGTGGTCGTCGCCGCGCACTTCGCCCTGTTCCTGCGCGTGCAGCGTTCGTGGCTGCACCTTGTCACCTCGGTGCTGGGGGTCCTCGGGGCGGGGAGCGCCCTGGTGCTCATGGCCGTCGGCGCGCTCGACCCCTCAGCCGGCCGGGCCGTGGCGGGGCTCTCGCTCGCCGCGTGCACGGCGCTCTACGGAATCGTGTTCTGCGCCCTCGTCCCCGCCCCGGTGCGGTCGGTCGCCGCCCGCTCTTGAGCACGGCGCGGCGGGCTCAGAACAGCAGCGTCGCCAGCTCCCCGACCTGGCGGAAGCCCGAGGCGGCGTAGGCCCGACGGGCCGGCTCGTTGAAGTCGTTGACGTAGAGGGAGACCTGCGGGGCGTGGTCGCGGCGCACCTGGGCGACGAGCTCGGCCATAGCGGTGCGGCCCAGCCCGTGGCCGCGACGGTCCGGGCGCACCCACACGCCGTGGATCTGGGCGACGGGGCCGAAGAGCGCGCCGACATCGGCCTTGAACAGCACCTCCCCCTCCTCGACCACCGCATAGGTGCGGCGCTGCCGGATCAGCTCCCCGGCCCGATGGCGGTAGGAGCGGCCGCCGTCGCCGAGCAGCGGATCGATCCCGACCTCCTCGCGGAACATCGCCACCGCGGCCGGGAACACGGCCGCCGCGTCCTGCGGCTCGGCGGCCCGCAGTCCGGCGCCGGGCAGGGCGGGCATCAGCGCCGGCGGGTCCGCGAGCAGCAGCGGCTGGCTCCAGCGGTGCTCGCGCACCTCCCGGTCCCAGGAGCGGCCGAGGGTCTCCCACAGTCGTTCGATCGCGGCCCGCTCCCCCACCACCGAGCTGGCCCGGCGAGGCCTGCCCGCCAGGTGCGCCCCGAACTCATCGAGCGCCCGCGGGGTCGAGGACAGCGGCGAGAGGTTCACCCCGTGCCAGAGCACGCCCTCGGGCAGGCGGTCATCGCCCACCAGGGAGAACTCCTGGGCGACGGAGGCGGAGCGGGCGGTCTCCCGCAGCCGGGCCCCGCCGAGCGCGTTGGTGACCGGGTCCCGCAGGGCGAGTTCCAGCGCCGCGTCCACCGTGCCGGGGCGCACTGCGCGCAGGCGCCCGCCCCGCCGGAACACGGCCTCAGCCCACGGAGACGGAGGGGGCACCGCCGGCGGGGACGTCCTCGCCCATCTCGGCGGCGATGCGGTTCGCCTCGGCGAGGAGGGTCTCCACGATGTCCTCCTCCTGGACGGTCTTGATGACCTCGCCCTTGACGAAGATCTGGCCCTTGCCGTTGCCGGAGGCGACGCCGAGATCGGCCTCGCGCGCCTCGCCGGGGCCGTTGACGACGCAGCCCATGACGGCGACGCGCAGCGGGACCTCGAGGTGCTTGAGCCCCTCGGTGACCTTGTCGGCGAGGGTGTAGACGTCGACCTGGGCGCGGCCGCAGGAGGGGCAGGAGACGATGTCGAGCTTGCGCGGCTTGAGGTTCAGCGACTGCAGGATCTGGTTGCCGACCTTGACCTCCTCCACAGGCGGGGCGGAGAGGGAGACGCGGATGGTGTCGCCGATGCCCTCGCCGAGCAGGATGCCGAAGGCGACCGAGGACTTGATGGTGCCCTGGAAGGCGGGGCCCGCCTCGGTGACGCCGAGGTGCAGCGGCCAGTCGCCCTCGGCGGCGAGCTGGCGGTAGGCCTCGACCATGATCACGGGGTCGTTGTGCTTGACCGAGATGCCGAAGTCGTGGAAGTCGTGCTCCTCGAAGAGGGACGCCTCCCACTTCGCGGAGGCGACGAGCGCCTCGGGCGTGACGCGGTCGCCGGTCATCATGCGCTTGTCGATCGAGCCGGCGTTCACGCCGATGCGCAGCGCGGTGCCGTGGTCCTTCGCGGCCTTGGCGATGTCCTTCACCTGGTCGTCGAAGCGGCGGATGTTGCCCGGGTTGACACGGACGCCCGCGCAGCCCGCCTCGATCGCGGCGAAGACGTACTTGGGCTGGAAGTGGATGTCGGCGATCACCGGGATCGGGGACTTCGCGGCGATCGCGACGAGCGCGTCGGCGTCCTCCTGGCGCGGGCAGGCCACGCGCACGATGTCGCAGCCGGCCGCGGTCAGCTCCGCGATCTGCTGGAGGGTCGCGTTGATGTCGTGCGTCGGAGTGGTGGTCATCGACTGCACGGTGATCGGCGCGTCGCCGCCGACGTACAGGTCGCCCAGCTTCACCTTGCGGGTCGTTCGCCGGGGGGCGAGGACCGGCGGGGGCGTCTTGACGGAGGGGATGCCGAGGCTCACGGAAGTCACCCCTCCATTATGGACCGCCGACGGGCTCCGGCGAGGCGAGGTGCGACACCTCCACCGCTCCTGCACGCACGACGTGGCCCGGGGCACAGCCCCGCAATGTCCGGTGCGCGCCGCGGACGAGCCGCCGTCGATCGAGCCGGCGCGCGTCGGACCGGCGCCTGTCGGGCCGGCCCCGAAGGACCGGGCGCGCGGCGGTCAGGGGAACAGCGTGATCGGCTTGACGATGTCGGCGTAGAGCAGCAGCAGCGTCATCACGATGAACACGAGCGCGACCGCATTGGTCAGCGGGAGCATCCGCGACATGTCCACGGGGCCGGGATCCGGGCGTCCCCGCAGCCGAGCGATCCGGCGTCGGATCCCCTCGAGCAGCGCCCCGGCGACGTGACCGCCGTCCAGCGGCAGCAGCGGGACGAGGTTGAACACGAACAGCGCCATGTTCAGCGAGGCGAGCATCGAGATCATCGTCCCGACCTTCTCGCGCAGCTCGAAGCCGGGCTCGTCGGCGGAGGCGACCTCGCCGGCCAGGCGGGAGACGCCGACGACGCCGAGCGGTCCGTCCGGGTCCCGCTCGGCGCTGCCGAAGGCGGCCTGCGCCACCTCGTACAGCCGCACCGGGAGGGTCACCACGATCTGTCCGGTGCGCACGAAGGCGTCCCACGCCATCGCGGGCACCTCGGTCGGGGACTGCGGGACGAGGTCGGGGGTGCCGGCCACGCCGAGGAACCCGACCTCCTCGGTGACCAACCTCCCGTCGGCGTCGCGCACCGCGGCGCCGTCCTGGTCCAGGACGGGCCGGGCGTCGATCACGAGGGTCGCCTCGAGCGGGATCTCCCGCCCGTCGCGCTCGACGACGACCTCGATCGTGCGGTCGTCCGCGGCGCGGACGGCCTCGGTGACGTCCTCCCAGCGCGTGATCGGGGCGCCGTCGATCTCGCGCAGCACGTCGCCGGGACGGATCCCGGCCTCGAGCGCGGGGGCCGGGGGCTGTCCCTCGCAGGAGACGTCCGCCGGCGCGTCGGCCGGGACCACGCACTCGGAGACGCTCTGCACCGTCGGCGTCACCGAGGGCAGGCCGATCCCGCTGACCAGCACCACCATCAGCAGCACGGAGATGAGCAGGTTCATGGCGGGCCCGCCGAGCATGACCACGAGCTTCTTCGGCACCGACAGCGCCACGAAGGTGCGGTGGGCGTCCTCGGGCCCGTACTGGGCGGACTCGTACGCCTTCGCGTCCTCGGACATCTCCGTCATCTGCTGGAGCAGGCCGGTGGAGTCCTCGCGGATCGTGCCCTCGGGCTCGCCCTTGTGCGGCGGGTACATGCCGATCATGCGGATGTAGCCGCCCAGCGGGATGGCCTTCAGCCCGTACTCGGTCTCGCCGCGGGTGCGGGAGAGGACCGTCGGCCCGAAGCCGATCATGTACTGGGTGACGCGGACCCCGAACAGCTTCGCGGGGACCAGGTGCCCGATCTCGTGCAGCGCGATCGAGAGGGCGAGCCCCGCCGCGATGACGAGGACGCCGAGCGCGAACAGCAGCATGCTCAGCGCGTCCGGGCCGCGAGGAGCTCGGCCGCGGCGGTGCGCGCCCAGGACTCGAGCTCGAGCAGGGCCTCGACGCCGTCGGCGCGCTCCGCGCGCGGCCGCGTCGGGAGCTCGAGCACCGCCCGGATCAGCCCGGTGATGCCGAGGAAGTCGAGGCGCCCGTCGAAGAAGGCGTCGACCGCCTCCTCGTTCACGGCGTTGTACACGGCCATCGCTCCCCCGCCCTGGCGGTGCGCGGCGCGGGCCAGCGCGATCGCGTCGAAGGTGTCCTCGTCCACGGGCTCGAAGGTCCAGGACTGGGCGGCGGAGAAGTCCAGCGGGGCGGCGAGGCCGGGGAGCTTCTCGGGATGGGCCAGGGCCCAGCCGATCGCGTGGCGCATGTCCGGCGGGCTCGCCTGGGCGATGGTGGAGCCGTCCACGAGCGTGACCATCGAGTGGACGATCGACTGGGGGTGGACGACCACCTGCACGCGCTCCTCCGGCAGGTCGAACTGGAAGCAGGCCTCGATCACCTCGAGCGCCTTGTTCACCAGGGTCGCGGAGTTCGTGGTGATGACCCGGCCCATCGACCAGGTGGGGTGGGCGAGCGCCTGCTCGGGGGTGACGCCGTCGAGCTCGGCGCGGGTGCGGCCGCGGAAGGGCCCCCCGGAGGCGGTGACCACGAGGTGGTCGATCTGGTCGTGGCGCACCCCGGCCAGGGCCTGCGCGATCGCGGTGTGCTCGGAGTCGACGGGGAGGATCTGCCCGGGCGCGGCGGCGCCGGTGACCAGGTCTCCGCCGACGACGAGGGACTCCTTGTTCGCCAGCGCGAGACGGGCCCCGGAGCGGAGCGCGGCGAGGGTGGGCAGCAGGCCGACGGAGCCGGTGATCGCGTTGAGGACCACGTCCTGCACGCCGAGGGACCCGGCGAGCTCGACGACCGCCTCGGCGCCCGCGCTGATCCGCGGCGCGGGGAGGCCGGCGGCGGAGCAGGCCGCCTCGACGGCCTCGCGCACCGCGACGACCCGGGCGGGGTCGGAGACGACGAGCTCGGCGGGGCGGTGCGCGAGCACCTGCTCGGCGACGAGGCCGGGCCGGGTGCCGCCGACGGCGAGGCCGTGGAGGGTCGCGACGTCCCCGTAGCGGGCGAGGACGTCGAGCGCCTGCGTGCCGATGGAGCCGGTGGACCCCAGCAGGACCAGGCGCCGAGGGGCGGCGCCGGTCACGGCACGGAGGCCATCACGTCCGCGACATGGTCGAGGTACACGTCGACCACGGCCTCGCGGTAGCCCTCGGGGCCGCGGCGGCGGCCGAAGGCGGCGCGGCGCACGTCGTCCACGCTCATCGGGTGGCCGTCGGTGAAGTAGGCGACGAGCTGGTCGCACAGGGCGTCGACGTCGCCCTTGTCGTAGGCGGGCTCGCCCTGCGCGGCCGGGGCGAAGCGGTCGCCCGCGGGGCGCTCGAGCCGCTCCTTGAGCGTCTCGGCACGCTCGGTGAGCTGCGCGACCCATGCCTCCTCGCCCTGGGCGGCGATGGCGTCATCGCGCGCCTGCAGCGCGAACGCGTCGGAGAGGCGGTCCAGCGCCTCGTCGACCACGCGCATGTCGTAGCCGCCGCGCTCGGTGCCGAAGCTCGCCGCCGTGATGTCGGAGCCGTCGAAGGACGGGTCGCGACCCTCGTAGGCCTTGCGGGCGCGGGAGAGGAACTCGTCGACCTCGCGCATGTCGTATCCGACGCTGAAGCGCGAGACACGCTCGAACGATGTGCTCACCTGATGGTCCTTCCTCGGTGCTGTCGGTGTCCCACTGTAGCGGCGCGGGAGGGGCGATTCGGGGAGGCGTGCTGGGCTCCGCGGTCCCGGACGGGGCCGGGCCGCAGCGTCAGTCGGCGACGGCCGAGGCGACCGCCTCGACCCGGGCGACGCGCGCCTCGCGGTCCTCGCGATGGGCGTCGGACTCGATCACCTCGGCGGCGAGCTGACCGCAGGCGCCGTCGATGTCGGAGCCGCGGGTGTCGCGGATCGTGGCGGAGATGCCGTTGTCCCGCAGGATCTCCACGAAGCGCTTCTCGACCAGGGGATCCGAGGCGGTCCACTTCGAGCCCTTGACGGGGTTCAGCGGGATGGGGTTGACGTGGATCCAGTGCGCCCCGCCCTTGGCGATCAGCCTGTCGGCGAGCAGCTGGGCGCGGTGGGCCTGGTCGTTGATGTCCCGGATCAGCGCGTACTCGATGGAGACCCGTCGGCCGGTGGTCTCGAAGTACTCCCAGGCCGCATCGAGGATCTCGTCGACGTCGAAGCGGGTGTTGATCGGCACCAGCTCGTCGCGCAGCGCATCGTCCGGGGCGTGCAGCGAGACCGCGAGGGTGACCGGGATCTTCTCCGCGGTGAGCTTGCGGACCGCCGGTGCGAGGCCGACGGTGGAGACGGTGATGTGGCGGGCGCCCATCCCGAACCCCTCCGGGGCCGGGGCGTTCAGCCGCTTGCAGGTGGTCGCGACGGGGCGGTAGTTCGCCAGCGGCTCCCCCATGCCCATGAACACGATGTTCGAGACGCGGCCGGGGCCGCCGGGCAGCTCGCCGCTCGCGAGCATCCGGTTCGCGATGCGCACCTGCTCGAGGATCTCGGCGGTGGAGAGGTTGCGGGTCAGGCCCATCTGCCCGGTCGCGCAGAAGGGGCAGTTCATGCCGCAGCCCGCCTCCGAGGAGATGCACAGGGTGACCCGGTCGCTGTAGCGCATCAGCACGGACTCGACCATCGGGCCGTCGAACAGCTTCCACAGGAACTTCTGCGTGGCGCCGTGGTCCGCGCTCTGGCGCGAGACGACGCTCAGCAGCGGCGGGAAGAAGCGGTCCACGAGCTGCTGGCGGAGGTCCTTGGGGATGTCGGTGAGGTCCTCGGGATCCGTGGTGAAGTGCTCGAAGTAGTGCACCGAGAGCTGCTTGGCGCGGAAGCCGGGCAGGCCCATCTCCTTCACCGCCTCGATCCGCTCCTCGAGCGTGAGATCGGCCAGGTGCGCCGGCGGCTTCCCACGACGGGTGGGACGCAGCTGCAGCTGGCCGGGGGCGAGGGCGACCTTCTGCCCGGGGACGGCCTCGCGGGAGAGGTCGGGGTTGCTCGTCCCTGCGGCAGGGGTGCGAGGCGGGGTCTCGTTCATGGCAGCAGTACCTCCAGCATGACGTAGGTGGTGGGGGCGGCCAGGAGGATCGAGTCCACCCGGTCCAGCACGCCCCCGTGGCCGGGCAGCAGGTGCCCCATGTCCTTGATCCCGAGGTCCCGCTTCAGCAGGGACTCGGCGAGGTCCCCGCAGGTGGAGACCACGACCAGCACCGCACCGATCGCGACTCCCACCCACCAGGGCAGCTCGAGCGCGAGCACCGCGATCAGGGTGACCATCGCGGTGCCGAGCACGAGCGAGCCCGCGAAGCCCTCCCAGCTCTTCTTCGGGCTGATGCCGGGCGCCATCGGGTGGCGGCCGAAGAGCACCCCGGCGATGTAGCCGCCGACGTCGTTGCCGACGGGGCCGAGCACGGCGAGCAGCACCAGCATGGCTCCCTGGTCCCGCTGCATCAGCAGGAGCAGGAAGCAGCCGAGGAAGGGCACCCAGGCCAGGGCGAACACTCCCCCGGCGACGTCGCGCAGGGCGGTCAGGCCCATCGACTCGCTGACCCGCCACAGGATCAGCACACAGACCGCGGCGGCGGTGGAGAGCATAAGCCCCTCCGCCCCGAACACGACGGTCGAGACGACCATCCCGATCACGCCGACCAGCAGCGGCACGGCCGGGACCTCGAGCCCTCCGTGGGCGAGCGCCCGGGTGAGCTCGAGCACCGCGGCGACCATCGCGATGGCGGCGACGAGCGGGAACGCCTGCGGCACCACCAGCACGGACAGCGCCAGCACCGCCACGAGCGCGAGGCCGACGCCGATCGCGGCGGGGAGGTTCCTGCCGGGGCCGCGCCGCTTGGCATGCTCGCCTTCCGGCGCGACAGCGACCGCCTCGATGGAGGTCGAGGCGGTCGCTGCGGCGGGGTCCGGCGCGGAGGTGCTCATCGCGGAGCGCTCACGGTCTGCACGGCGGGGCGGTGGCTCCGCGGCTCAGACGGTCTCGAGCTCGGTCTCCTTGAGGGCGAGCGCCTCGTCGACCTGCTCGATGAACTTCTTGGTCAGGGCCTCGAGGTCCTTCTCGGCGCGTGCGCCCTCGTCCTCGCCGATCTCCCCGTCCTTCACCAGCTTCTCGATGGCCTTCTTCGCATTGCCGCGGGAGCCGCGGATCGCGATGCGGCCGTCCTCGGCCTTGGTGCGGGCGAGCTTGACGTAGTCGCGGCGGCGCTCCTCGGTCAGCGCCGGCAGCACCACGCGCAGGGTGTCGCCGTTGTTGGTGGGGTTCACGCCGAGATCGGACTCGCGCAGGGCGGTCTCGGTCGCGGACATCGCCGTCTTGTCGTAGGGGGTGACGATGACGGTGCGGGCCTCGGGGAACTGCAGCGAGGCCAGCTGGTTCAGCGGGGTCGGCGCGCCGTAGTACTCGACCGTGATCCCCTGGAACATCGCGGCGCTCGCCCGGCCGGTGCGGATCGCGGTGAACTCGCCCTTGGTCACCTCGACGGTCTTGGTCATCTTGGACTGGGCGTCCTTCAGGATGCTCGCGGTGTCGTCGCTCACGGGGTGCTCCTCGGTTGTCGAAGGGTGTTCGGGTCCATTGTCCCGCACGTCGCGGCGTCCGGGCGCCGCGACCTGCGGGCCGGTGTCACTTGGTGACGACGGTGCCGATCCGGTCGCCGCGCATCGCCCGGGTGATGTTCCCCGGGGCGTCGAGGCCGAAGACCATCATCTGCTGGGCGTTGTCCATGCAGAGGCTGAAGGCGGTGGAGTCCACGACCTTGAGGCCGCGCTGGAGCGCGTCGCCGTAGGTGACGTGCTCGAGCTTCGTGGCGTCGGGGTTGGTGCGGGGGTCGGCGTCGTAGACGCCGTCGACGCCGTTCTTCGCCATCAGGACCTCCTCGCAGCCGATCTCGAGCGCGCGCTGGACGGCGACGGTGTCGGTGGAGAAGTAGGGCATGCCGGCGCCCGCGCCGAAGATGACCACGCGCCCCTTCTCCAGGTGGCGCACCGCGCGCAGCGGGATGTACGGCTCGGCGACCTGGCCCATCTCGATCGCGGTCTGGACCCGGGTGGAGACCCCGCGCTGCTCGAGGAAGTCCTGCAGGGCCAGGCAGTTCATGACCGTGCCGAGCATTCCCATGTAGTCCGCGCGACGGCGGTCCATGCCGCGCTGGGACAGCTCGGCGCCGCGGAAGAAGTTGCCGCCGCCGACGACGATCGCGCACTGGACGCCCTGGGCCACGCCCTCGGCGATCTCCGCCGCGATGCGGGAGACCACATCGGGGTCGACGCCCACGGCGCCTCCCCCGAAGGCCTCGCCCGAGAGCTTCAGGAGGACGCGTCGCCCGTCCTGTCGCTTGGGCAGAACAGGGATGGGGGACGTGAACGTCTGGGTCATGGGAGGGGTCCTTCCGCGCGGGGTCCTCGGCGATGATACCGGCGCGGCCCCGCACCGATGGTGCGGGGCCGCAGGGCGGTGGCCACGCTCACGTGGCCGGCGGGCGGGGAGGGCGCGCAGCGCGCCCGGCCCGGCCCGGTGGCGTCAGTTGCCGACGCGGAAGCGGACGAAGCCGGTGACGGTGCCGCCGACCTCCTCGACGACCTGGCCGACGGACTTCTTCGGGTCCTTCGCGAAGGCCTGGTCGAGCAGGACGTTCTCCTTGTAGAACCCGTTCAGGCGGCCCTCGACGATCTTGGGGATCGCCTTCTCGGGCTTGCCCTCGTTCTCGGCGGTCTCCTGCGCGATGCGGCGCTCGTTGTCGACGAGCTCGGCGGGGACCTCGTCGCGGCTCAGGTACGCGGGGGTGAACGCGGCGATGTGCATCGCGACGTCGCGCGCGACCTCGGCGCCGGCCGCGTCGGTCGCGACCAGCACGCCGACCTGCGGGGGCAGGTCCTTGTTGGTGCGGTGCATGTACTCGGTGACGGCCTCACCGGAGACGCGGCCGATGCGGCGCACCAGGATCTTCTCGCCCATGGAGGCGCCGGCGTTGGTCAGCGCCTCGCCGAAGGGGGTCTCGGCGAGCTGCTCGGGCTCGGTGGCGCCGGACTCGACGGCGGCGGCCACGGCCTCGTCGCCGAGCGCCACGAACTTGTCGTTCTTGGCGACGAAGTCGGTCTCGGAGTTGAGCTCGACGAGGGTGCCGGTGCGGCCCTCGGCGCTGTCGCGGATGTCGAAGGCGATGAGGCCCTCGGAGGCGGTGCGGCCCTCGCGCTTGGCGATGCCCTTGAGGCCCTTGACGCGGATGACCTCGACGGCCTTGGCCTTGTCGCCGTCCGCCTCGTCGAGCGCCTTCTTGACGTCGAGCATGCCCGCGCCGGTGGCCTCGCGGATCTCCTTGATGTCTGCTGCCGTGTAGTTGGCCATGTTCCTCTTCCTTGTGGGAGCTGCTTCGGGAGGTGGCGGGAGGCGATCGGCCTCCCCGTGGAGGGGCCCGGGACCGACGTGTCGGTCCCGGGCCCGCGGATCACTCGGCGGCGGGGGCCTCGGTGGAGGTCTCCTCGGAGGACTCCGCGGCGGGGGCCTCCTCGGCGGGCTTCTCCTCGGCGGCGGCAACGGACTCCTCGGCGGGAGCGTCCTGGGACTGGACCTCGGACTGCTTGAGCAGCTCCTGCTCCCACTCGGCCAGCGGCTCGGCGTCCACGGCGGAGACGTTCTTCTCGCCGCCGGTGGACTTGGCGTGACGCTCCTGGAGGCCGGCGGCGACCGCGTCGGCGACCACGCGGGTCAGCAGGGTGACGGAGCGGATCGCGTCGTCGTTGCCCGGGATCGGGTAGGTGATCTCGTCGGGATCGCAGTTGGTGTCCAGGATCGCGACGACGGGGATGTTGAGCTTCTGCGCCTCGTCGACGGCGAGGTGCTCCTTGTTGGTGTCCACGACCCAGAGGGCGGAGGGGGCCTTGCCCATGTCGCGGATGCCGCCGAGGGTCTTCTCGAGCTTGTCCTTCTCGCGGCGCATCATCAGCAGCTCCTTCTTGGTGCGGCCGGAGGAGGCCACATCGTCGAAGTCGATCTGCTCGAGCTCCTTGAGGCGGTTCACGCGCGCGGAGACGGTCTGCAGGTTGGTGAGCATGCCGCCCAGCCAGCGCTGGTTCACGTAGGGCATGCCCACGCGGGTGGCCTGCTCCTGCACGGACTCCTGCGCCTGCTTCTTGGTGCCGACGAACAGGATGGTGCCGCCGTGGGCGACGGTCTGCTTGACGAAGTCGTAGGCCTTGTCGATGTACGACAGGGTCTGCATGAGGTCGACGATGTAGATGCCGTTGCGCTCGGTGAAGATGAAGCGACGGACCTTCGGGTTCCAACGACGGGTCTGGTGACCGAAGTGGACGCCGCTCTCCAGGAGCTGGCGCATGGTGACGACTGCCATGATGGTGTCCTCTGTTCTCCGGTCCTGGGCTCGCACGGCGCGCCCGAAGGCGTCCGCGGTCATCGCGCAGGACCTGCTTTCTCGGTTGTTCCCCCGCCACCGGTCGGTGCGGGGCCTGGTGCCCGGGTGCCGGCCGCCCTGCACCTGCCTCCGCACGGGGCGGGGACGGGAAGGACCGATGGCCGACGAGCCCTGGTGGGCACGCGAAGTCATCCGGACGGACCGGATGCTGAGTGGAGTCTATCGGACGCCGCCGCCTCCTCGCGCGCGTCCTGCGTCACCCCCGTCCCGGCGAATCCTCGCCGGGCCCCGTGGGTCGCCTCCGTCCCGGCGAGTCCTCGCCGGGTCCTCGCGCGACCTCTCCTCCACAGACCCCGCGGGTCCACCGCCGCCGGGCGGGGCTCGCCGAGCCGCGGCGGGGCGCGGACGATGCCGACATGATCCCCTCGTCGGCGCCTCCGCCCTCTCCCCCGCCCCTGTCCCTGCCCGCCTCCCCGGCGTCGCGGGTGCTCGCGCTGCTGGTGCTGCTCCTGCCGGTGGTCGTGATGCCGTCCGCCGCGGCGCGGGCGGACGGTCCGCGCTGGCAGTGGCCGGTGCCGCCGCCGCACGAGGTGATCGCGCCCTTCGACGCGCCGGCGACGCCCTACGGCCCCGGCCATCGCGGGATCGACATCGCGGTCCCGGGCGGTGCGGAGGTCCGGGCGGTCGAGGGCGGGACCGTGCGGTTCAGCGGGTCGGTCGCCGGGCGCGGCGTCGTCTCGGTGGTGCATGCCGACGGGCTGATCTCGACCTACGAGCCGGTCGACGGTGGGGTGCGCGCCGGGGACCCGGTCGGGGCCGGTCAGGTGCTCGGCACCCTCGAGGGCTCCTCGCCCGCCTCCCACTGCGCCGGTCGGGACTGTCTGCATCTGGGTGCTCGACGGGGCGAGCTCTATGTCGACCCGCTGCTGCTGCTCGGCGGGCGCGGGCCGAGCGTCCTGCTGCCGTGGGCAGGCGACGTGTCCGGAGGCGATGCGGGAGCGGCCGGGCCGAGAGCCTCCGCCGATGCCGGGGCAGGGCCTGCGGGGACGGCGTCGGGAGCAGGAGCGAGTGCGGGGCCTGCAGCAGGGGCGGGAATGCCGTCCCGGGCGGTCGCTCCGGTCAGCGCTTCGGTCGGCGCTCAGGTCGCACGTCACGGCGCGCGGGCGGTCGCCCTGGCCTGACCGTGCCCGGGGCCGCCAGGGCTGCACGGCCCGGGACCGTCGGGACCGCGGGGGCGCCGGGGCTCCAGGGCCGAGGACCGTCGGCGATGGTGGCGAGCCCGGCGCGACGGGCGCGGGCGCGGTGCGTCTGCCGAGGATCAGGCTCGCGGATGCGCCTGCTCGACGGTGCTGCGCAGTCGCTCTGCACTGACATGGGTGTAGATCTGCGTGGTGGCGAGCGAGGAGTGCCCGAGGAAGTCCTGGACACTGCGGAGGTCCGCGCCGCCCTCGACGAGGTGGGTGGCCGCGCTGTGCCGCAGGGTGTGCGGGGTGACGTGGCGGGCGATCCCGGCGCGGGCCGCGTAGCGGTCCACGAGGGTGCGCACGGCGCGGTCCCCGAGCCTCCCGCCCCGCACCCCGAGGAAGAGCGCCCGCCCCGGCGCCTTCGCTCGGCGCGCCGCGGAGGTCCCGGCCCGACCGTTCCCCGGGGCCTGTGCCGTGCCTCGACCGGCGGCGGTCGCTCCGGCGAGCACCGGCCTGCCCTCCGTCTCCCAGCGGCGCAGCGCCTCCAGGGCGGGGACGCCGACGGGGACGATCCGCTCCTTGTCGCCCTTGCCGCGCACGCGGACGGTGCCCTGGGCCATGTCGATCCCGCCCAGGTCGAGGGCCACGAGCTCGGAGACGCGCAGGCCGGAGGAGTAGAGCAGCTCGAGCACGGCGGCGTCGCGCAGCTGCACCGCGCGCTGGACGGGATCGACCGCGGACGGCTCCTCGGCGGGCGCTCCGCCTGCGGCGGTGCCCTCCCCAGCCGTGGCCCCCGGCGTCGGGGTGCCGCCTCGTGCCGGGGCGGCGTCCTCGGAGTCCGTGTCGGCGCCCGGTGCCGGGACGTCGCTCCTCCTCGGCGCGGGCTCGGTGACGATCCCGTCGAGGAGCGCGCCGGCCTGCTCGTCGGTGAGGACGGTGGGCAGGTGCCGGCCGCGGCGGGGCGCGCGGAGCCGGCCGCCGACGTCGTGCGGGATCCTGCCGGTGGAGGCGAGCCAGGTGGTGAACGTCCGCGCAGCCGCGGCGGAGCGGGCGAGGGTGCTCGCGCCGGCCCCGGTCTCCGCGCGAGCGCCGAGCCAGGAGCGCAGCGCGGTCACGTCGAGCTCGGCCGGGGCGATCCGCTCGACCTCCCGCAGATGCGCCAGCAGCGCCGCGGCCTCGCGGCGGTAGGCCCGGACGGTGTGCTCGGACCTGCCTCGTTCGAGGTCGAGATGGGCGGCGAAGGCGTCGACGATCTGCTCGTCGGTCTCCGTCGCGCGCTCCGTGCTCATCCCGTCATTCTCGCCCATCCTCGCTGCCGGGGGCAGTGCTCCCGCCCAGCCGGCCGTCAGCCCGTGCGGCGAGTGCGCCGCACCCGCTGCCCTCCCTGCTCGATCAGGCCCAGCAGCTCGAGCCGGGCCAGCGCTGCGCCGACCTCACGCGGCGCGAAGCCGATCTCGTCCGCGAGGCGGCCCGGGGAGATGCCCGAGCGGGGCGGGACGGCATCGAGCACACGCCGATCCGCTGGTGAGAGCAGATCGAGCTCGTCCTGGCGGGCGAAGCTCCCCTCCCCTGCGGCGGGCCCTCCGGGCAGCAGGTCCAGCAGCTCGGCGGGCTCGGTGACGAGCACCGCGCCGCGTTCGCGGATCAGGCGGTGGCAGCCGGCGCTGGCCGCGGAGGTGACCGGGCCGGGCACCGCTCCGACCGGTCGGGAGAGCTGATCGGCGAGCCGCGCCGTGGACAGGGCCCCGGAGCGCCAGGCCGCCTCGACGACCACCACCGCGCGGGACAGGGCGGCGATCAGCCGGTTGCGGGCCAGGAACCTCCACCGTGTGGGGGCGGTGCCCATCGGGGCCTCGCTGAGCAGGAGGTGCTGCTCGCGGATCCGCTCGAGCAGCTGCGTGTTCCCGCGGGGGTAGAGGCGGTCGAGCCCGCCGGCGAGAACGGCCAGGGTCGCGCCGTCCTGGGCGGCGAGCGCCCCGCGGTGCGCCGCGGCGTCGATGCCGTACGCGCCGCCGGAGACGACGGTCCCGCCGGCGCCCGCGAAGGCGGCGCCGAGGGAGGAGGCGACGTCCTCCCCGTAGGGGGTCGAGGCGCGGGAGCCGACGAGCGCCGCGGCGCGCTCCCCGGCCAGGCGGTCGAGCCGGGCGGGGCCCTGCACCCACAGGCAGTGCGGGGCGGTCTCCTGGAGGTCGTCGAGGGCGATCGGCCACTCCTCGTCCCCGGGGATCAGGACTCGGATCCTCCGTCGGTCGGCGTCCTCCAGCACCGCCTCGACGTCGACGGCGGCGAGCCGGCCGCGCCAGCGCTGGAGGGCGCGGGAGGCGCGGGCGCCGGGCGTGCCGGCGCCGGGGTCGGCGGCCTCGGCCGGCACCTGTCCGTCCAGCGCGGCGAGCAGCTCGGTCGGCGTCGCCTCCCGCGCGAGCTCGAGCGCGGCGCGGGATCCGAGCCGTTCCCGCGCCATGAGCGCGACGGCGTCGGACGGCTCGGCGAGCAGGGACCAGGTGAGCCGGGCCCGGCGCTCGGTCTCGTGCGTGATGTCGGGGTTCTCGGGGTTCTCGGGGTTCTCGGGGTTCTCGGTCATCGGGCGTCCGCCTGTCGCAGGGTGAGGGCCTCGCCGATGTGCAGGGCGTCGGGACGATCCTCGCCGTCGAGGTCGGCGAGGGTCCAGGCCAGGCGCAGCACGCGGTCGTGGCCGCGCAGGGTCAGCCGGCCCTGGCTGAGGGAGTGGCGCAGCAGCGCGAGGTCCGCCGGGGCGGGGGCGAACTCGGTCCGCAGCAGCGGGCCGGGAAGGTGGGCGTTGGTGCTCCAGCCGCGTCCCTCGTAGCGGTGGGCCTGGCGGGTGCGGGCCCGGCCGACGCGGGCGGCGATCGCGGCGCTGGGCTCGGCGGGCTCGGCGCCGCTGCGGTGGAGGTCCACCGGTCCGACGTCGACGCGCATGTCGATCCGGTCCATCACGGGCCCGGAGAGCCGGGAGAGGTAGCGGCGACGCTGCAGCGGGGTGCAGGTGCACTTCTCGCCCTTTCCCCAGGCATTCCCGCAGGGACAGGGGTTCGCGGCCAGGACCAGCTGGAAGCGGGCCGGGTAGCGGGTGACCCCGCGTGCCCGGTGCAGGGTGATGTCCCCGGTCTCCAGGGGTTCGCGCAGCGCCTCGAGCACCCGGGCGGAGAACTCCGGCGCCTCGTCGAGGAAGAGCACCCCGCAGTGGGCGCGGGAGATCGCGCCGGGCCGGGCGAGCCCTCCTCCCCCGCCGACGATCGCGGCGGCGGTGGCGGTGTGGTGGGGGCTCTCCAGCGGCGGGGTGCGCAGGAGGCCGCCGCGGGCGTCGAAGCGGCCGTCGAGCGAGTGGACGGCGGAGACGTCCAGGGCGTCCTCGGTGCTCAGCTCGGGCAGGATGCCGGGCAGGCGCGCGGCGATCATCGTCTTGCCGGCGCCGGGCGGTCCCTGCAGCAGCAGATGGTGGGCGCCTGCGGCGGCGACCTCCGCGGCACGGCGGGCCTGCTCCTGGCCGATCACGTCGGCGAAGTCGACCGCGCTGCCCGCTCCCCGCTCCACCGCGGCGCCCGCGGGCAGCGGCTCGCGGGCGGGGGACGGCGGGACGTCCGCGCCGAAGCGGTGCAGGAGGGTGGTGAGGTCGGGCGCCGCGTCCACCTCGATGCCGCCGACGAGTCGGGCCTCGGCGAGGTTCGCCTCGGGGACCACGGCGCGGGAGAGCCCCAGACCGCGGGCGGCGAGCAGGGCGGGCAGCACCCCGGGGACGGGACGCAGCCTCCCGTCGAGCCCGAGCTCGCCGAGCAGCACGGTGTCGGAGGGGACGTGGGTGAGCAGGTCGCCCTGCGCGTCGAGGACCGCGAGCGCGATCGCGAGGTCGAAGCCGGAGCCGTGCTTCGGCCGCCAGGCCGGGGTCATGTTCACGGTGATCCGGCGCTGGGCGAGGCGGAGGCCGCTGCGGGCCGCGGCGGCGCGGACCCTGTCCTTGGCCTGGAGGGTGGAGGAGTCCGGCAGGCCCACGAGCGAGAACGCGGGCAGGCCCTGAGAGACGTCGGCCTCGACCTCGACCAGGGTGCCCTCGAGGCCGGTGAGGCTGATCGAGAGGGTGCGCGCCTGGCCCATCTCAGTGCACCCCTTCGAGGTGCTCGAGGGAGAAGACCCCGTCCAGGTGGGCGTGCACGGCGATCACGTCGATCCGCACGTCGCGGTGCGGGGTCGAGCGCTCCATGAGGTACTCCCCCGCCAGCCGGCGCAGCCTGCGCAGCTTCGCGGGGGTGACGGCGGCCTGCGGCACCCCGGTGACGAACGATCGGCGGGTCTTGACCTCGACGAAGACGAGGGTCGTGTGCGCGAGGGCGACGATGTCCAGCTCGCCGTGCTCGAGCCGCAGGTTGCGCTCCACGATCTGCCAGCCGCAGGCCACCAGGTGGTCGGCGGCGAGGTCCTCCCCGGCGCGTCCGAGCTCGAGGGTGGTCATCTCCCGCACGCGGGGCGGTGCCGGGGCCGGGCGGGGCCTGTCGGCGGGGAGGGAGGCGGGCGGGGTGCCGGGGGCGGGAGCGAGGCTGTTCATGCCCGTCAGCCTCGCGGGAGGGGCCCGGGCGGGGAAGCGGCCCCTGGATCCTGGGGACGACGGGGTGCTGTGGAGGAGAGGTCGCGCGGCACCGGAGGGTCGCGCGGCGGGCTCAGGGCAGGGAGATGTCCTGCTTGTTGAGCTCCTCGATGTTGACGTCCTTGAAGGTCACCACCCGCACCGAGCGCACGAAGCGGTTGGAGCGGTAGATGTCCCACACCCACACGTCCGCCAGGCGCAGCTCGTAGAACACCTCGCCGCCGCCCGAGCGGACCTGCAGGTCCACCTGGTTGGCGAGGTAGAAGCGGCGCTCCGTCTCCACGACGTACGTGAACAGGCTGACCACGTCGCGGTACTCGCGGAAGAGCTGGAGCTCGAGGTCGGACTCGTAGTTCTCGAGATCCTGGCTGCTCATCGGCGCTCCTCCTCGTCCTGCGGGCTCCACGGGCCCTCCCACAGTACGCCAGCGGAGCCGGGCGTCGGGCCGGTGCCCGCGGCAGGCGCCGCTGCGGGGCGGGCGGTGCGGGCGGCGGCGGGCACGGAGCCGAGCCGCCAGCTGCGGCGATGGTGCTCGTGCACGCCGATCCGGTCGATCGCCGCGCGGTGCACCGCGGCGCCGTAGCCCTTGTTCGAGGCCCAGCCGTAGTCGGGAGCCACCGCGTCCAGCTCGACCATCCGCGCGTCCCGTGCGACCTTCGCGAGGATGCTCGCCGCGGACACGCTCGCGCAGTCCCGGTCGGCGGCGACCCGCAGCTGCACCAGCGGCGCGGGGCGCTCCGCAGCCGTCAGCGCGGGGGTGAGCACGTCCGCGTCCCCGTCGAGCAGGAGGGCGTCGGCCTCGACGCCGAGCCCCTCGAGCGCGCGCAGCGCGGCGCGGGTCAGGGCGGCCATGATCCCGATCTCGTCGATCTCGGACGCCTCCGCCCAGCCGACGGCGCCGGTCAGCGCGGACTCGCGGATCGGGGCGACCAGCGCCTCACGGCGCCGGGCGGTGAGCTTCTTGGAGTCCCTCACGCCGTCGGGCAGGGGTGCGACCTCGCCGTCGGTGATCTCGAGGGCGACCGCGCCGACGGCGACGGGGCCGGCGAGGGCGCCACGGCCCACCTCGTCCAGCCCCACCACGACCCGGCGCCCGGGGCCCGCGCGGCGGGCGAGCTCGCGTTCGAGGTCGAGGGTCGGTGCGGGGGCGCTCACGGCTGGTCGGGCACGTCGGCGAACGCGTCCGACCCGTCCCCGAGGCCGGTCCAGCGGCTCGCGGGCCAGAACACGACCTCGGCGCGGCCGGTGATGTCCGACTCGTCGACGAAGCCGCCCTCGCCCTGCACCTCGTGCCAGGCGGAGTCCGCGGAGGCGTAGCGGTTGTCGCCCATCACCCAGACCTTGTCGTCGGGGACGGTGACATCGAAGGCCGCCTGGCAGGCGGGGGTCTCCGGGTTGATGTACGGCTCGTCGAGTGTGGTGCCGTTGACCTGCAGGGCGGCGCCCTCCTCCTCGCACACCACGTGATCGCCGGGCAGGCCGATCAGCCGCTTGACCAGGTGGTCCTGGGAGGGGTCGGGGGCGAGCCCGATGAGCGAGAGGGCCATCATGACCCGCACCCGGGGGGTGGGGTTCTCGGTCGCGTCGCCGGGGATCCAGTCCGCCGGATCCTCGAAGACGATGACGTCGCCGCGCTCAAGGTCGAACACCCCGGGGCTGAGCTTGGAGACGATGATCTTGTCGTCCTCCAGCAGCGTGGGGTTCATCGAGGCGGAGGGGATGTAGAACGGCTGGATCAGGAAGGTCTTCACGAGCACCGCGATGACCAGCGCGACCACCATGGTCACGAGGGTGTCCAGCCACAGCGGCATCCGCTGCCCGCGGCGGTGGGTGCGGCCCTCGCCCTCGGGGCGGTCCTGCGCCGCGGGGCGCTCGTCCCCCTGCGGGGCGCTGCCCTCGGACGCGGTCGTCGCGGTCGCGGCGTCCTCGGCGGGAGCGGGGTCCCCGGTCGGGGAGCCGGCTCGGCGGTTCTCGTCGGACGCATTCATCGCGGCAAGGATAGCCGCTGGGGGCTGGGAGTCAGAGGGAGCCGCCGCGAGGCGGTGGCCACACGATCCGCTCGACCCTGCCGACCACCCGATCCACTGGGATCATCCCGCCGCCGGGGGCGCCGAGCAGGTGCCGGGAGTCGGTGGAGTCGGGACGGTTGTCGCCGAGCACGAACATGCGCCCCTCGGGGACGACGAGGTCGAACTCGGTGGTGCTGGGCGCCATGCCGCCCGGCAGGTAGGGCTCCTCCAGCTCCTCGCCGTTCAGCAGCAGGGCGCCCTCGTCGCCGCAGCAGGCGATGGAGTCGCCGCCGACGGCGATCACCCGCTTGACCCAGTAGCGGTCGCCGTCCTCCGCCGAGGGGGCGAAGTATCCCCTGCCGTCGAAGACGACCACGTCCCCGCGCTCGGCCTCGCCGGCGCTCGTGCGGTCGGCCAGGAGCACGTCCCCGGCCTCGAGGGTCGGGGCCATGGAGGCCGACGGGACGCGGAAGGGCTGGACCACGAAGTGCCGCACGGCGAGCACCGCGAGCAGCGCCAGCACGACGCAGACGGCGACGGCCACCACCGGGTGGGGCCGTCGCCGTCTCGCCGCGCTCACGCGGGTGATCCTGGGATCCGGGAGCGGATCAGGAGTGGTCGCGCTTCTCCTTGATGCGGGCCTTCTTGCCCGTGAGGTTGCGCAGGTAGTACAGCTTCGCGCGGCGGACGTCACCGCGGGTGACGACCTCGATCTTGTCGACCGTGGGGGCGTGCACGGGGAACACGCGCTCCACGCCGACGCCGAAGGAGATCTTGCGGACGCGGAAGGTCTCGCCCACGCCGTGGCCCTGGCGGCCGATGACGTAGCCCTGGAAGACCTGGATTCGGGAGCGGTTGCCCTCGATGACCTTCACGTGCACCTTGACGTTGTCGCCGGCGCGGAAGGCGGGGACGTCCTCGCGCAGGGACGCCTTGTCGAGCTCGTCGAGCTTCTGCATGTCTCTCTCCTGGCCTCCGCCTCAGGTCGTCGGCCTCGTTCGTCGGGCCGCCTCTCGGGCGACCCGTCATGAACCGTCGATCCGGCGGGGAGCTGGCCCCCGTGCCGGTGTGCTGGGCCTCTGGCGGCGACTCCCATCGCCACGGACCTGCCCGACCGCGTGATGCGCCCTCCCCTGAGGCAGAGAGGCGCGCGGTGCGCACGAGGGGACATTCTGCCAGCGCACGGGAAGGGGCGGCAAGCCCGCATCGGGGCGTTCGTGCCGGTGATCACCGTGGAGGGCTGTCGGATCGCTCACGTCCAGGTCGCGGGCGGGGCGTCCTCGGTGCGCCGGACGACGCCCTCAGGCCTCGTCGAGCAGATCGGGGCGGCGCTGCCGGGTGCGCTCGAGCGACTGCTCGCGCCGCCAGGCGGCGATCTTCCCGTGGTCGCCGGAGAGCAGGATCGCGGGCGCCTCCCGCACCACCCCGGCCGGGTCCTCCCAGCGGGCGGGGCGGGTGTAGAGCGGGTACTCCAGCAGCCCGTCGGAGTGGGACTCCTCGACGAGGGACTCGGCGTTGCCGACCACGCCCGGGACGAGCCGCACCACGGCCTCGGTGATCGCGAGGACCGCGACCTCGCCGCCGTTGAGCACGTAGTCGCCGACGGAGGCGAGGTGGACCTCGCAGCCGATGTCGGCGAGGTGCTCGTAGACCCGCTCGTCGATCCCCTCGTAGCGACCGCAGGCGAGGACCAGCCATTCGCACTCGGACCATTCCTGGGCGGTGGCCTGGGCGAAGGGGGTACCGGCGGGGTTGGGGAAGATGATCACCGGCTCGGTGTCGGCGCCGAGCGCCGCCTGCCCCTCGGCGCGCACGGCGGCGAAGGCCTCCGCCCACGGCTCGGGCTTCATCACCATGCCGGCACCGCCGCCGAGCGGGGTGTCGTCCACGGTGCGGTGGCGGTCGTGGGTCCAGCTGCGCAGGTCGTGGACATGCAGGTCCACGAGTCCGTCGCGGCGCGCCTTGCCGATCAGGGAGAGCTCGAGCGGGGCGAGGTACTCGGGGAAGATGGTGAGGACGTCGATGCGCACGGCGGGCTCAGCGCTCCGTCCGGGCGGGGCCGGAGGTCTCCGGCTCGGGGCCCTGCTCGTCCTCGGGCAGCGCGTCGAACAGCCCGCCGGGCGGATCGGCGATGACGACGCCGGCCTCGAGGTCGACCTCGGGCACGAGCTGCTCGACCAG
This sequence comes from Brachybacterium sp. SW0106-09, assembly GCF_001293905.1. Taxonomy (NCBI): domain Bacteria; kingdom Bacillati; phylum Actinomycetota; class Actinomycetes; order Micrococcales; family Dermabacteraceae; genus Brachybacterium; species Brachybacterium sp. SW0106-09. Next base: position 68,689 of record NZ_BCAK01000018.1, on the reverse strand, counting down.
CGGCAGCTGCACGCGTCGCCGGTCGGGGGTGCGCACGACGAGGAGGTCCTGCGCCGGGTAGTGGTCCACGCCCGCGACGACGCCGAGCTCGCGCCCGTCGACGTGGCGGACGGCGAGGCCCTTGAGCTGCGCGGGATACCAGGCATCGGGGTCCTCTGCGGCCTCCTCCTCGGCGTCGACCGCGACCTCGAGGTCCACGCCGCGCAGGGACTCGGCGTCGGTGCGGTCCGCGACCTCCTCGAAGCTCGCGTACCAGCGCTCCTGCTGGAGGCGCGTGCGGGCCACGGTGAGGGTGCGGGAGCGGCCGGCGACCTCGACCTGGAACGCGGTGCCGGGGCTCAGCCGCTCCTCGGGCTGGTCGGTGCGCAGGACGAGGGCGACCTCGCCGCGCAGGCCATGGGCGCGGCCGATCGTCGCGACGATCACGTCGAGGGTGCTCATGCGGTGGCTCCGTTCGAGGGGGCGGGAAGGGCTGCGAGGTGGGCGGGAGAGCCGTCGGACGGGTCGGAGGCATCTGCCCGGGCGGGCACGTCCTCCGGGGCGGGGGCGCCGACGACGGCGTCGCCTCCCTCCTCGGCGGGCGCCGGGGCGTGGTAGCCCTGCTCGGCGCAGGCGGTCGAGAGCTGGTCGAGCGGGTCCTGGAGCCCGTCGGACCAGGTGTCGCCGTCCAGGGCGTCGACGAAGGGGGCGCGGACCTGCTCGAGGGCGGTGCGCACGGCGTCGTCGTCCACGGCGGTGATCTGCGCGTCCAGCAGCTCGGCGGTCGCGCGGAGGTCGTCGGTGCGGCCGGAGGGAACCTCGCGCGGGGAGAGGCCGACGAGCTTGAACATGTTCGAGGTCAGGACGTTCGAGTTCGCGAAGTGGGTGAGAGTGCCGGGGGTGTCGAAGACGTCGGCGCAGACGAGGGCGGCGGGCTTGGCGCCGGCCTCCCCTCCCCCGGCGGCCCAGAGCGCCGCGACGGAGACGTCATGACAGCCGGCGGCCACGCCTTCGAAAGCGTCGGCGAAGGCCTCGCGGTCGGACTCGGCGCCGCGCTCGGGCTGGGTGCGGAACCAGTCGGCCAGCTCCGTCGCGGCCGCCCGTGCGCCCTCGGGCGCCTCGGCGAAGAGGTCCTCGACGTCGTCACCGGTCATGGCGTAGAAGCCGGGGTCGGAGGGGCCGACCTCCGGTGCGCTCCCGGCACGGTCCAGGACGTCGCGGGAGAGCGGGCCCGCATAGTCGGGGTCTCCCCAGAACCCGGTGCAGGCCGCGGCGAGGGCGGGATCGGCGCTTGCCTCCTCGGGCGCGGCCGACGGCGCCTCCGGCTCCCCGCCGGGCGCCTCGGCCGTGCAGCCGTCGAGCGTGAGGGCGAGGGTGGCGAGCGCGGCGCCGGGGAGGGCGGCGCGGTGAGCGCGGCGACGACCCCCGGACGGCGAGGAGCGGCGCTGCCGGGACCTCTCGGTCCGCTCGGCAGCGCCGCTCCTCAGGATCCTGCGGGGCACCTCAGCGACGGTCGACGTCGACGATGTCGACCCGCACGTCGTCCTCGGAGAGGGCCGCGGTGACCGTGCGCAGGGCACGGGCGGTGCGGCCGGACCGGCCGATGACGCGTCCCAGGTCGGCGGCGCCGACCCGGACCTCGAGCAGCGGGCCGCGACGCGTGGACTTCTCCGTGACGCGCACGGCGTCGGGGTCGTCGACGATGCCGCGTACCAGATGATCGAGCGCTTCGGCGCGGGCGCTCATCTCAGGCCTCGTCGGTCGCCGCGGCCTCGGCGTCCTCGGTGGTCTCGCCCTCGGCCGGAGCCTCCTCGGAGCCGGGGGCGACGTCCGCGGCCTCGGCCTGCTCGTCAGCCTTGGCCTTCTTCGCCCCGTCGCGGGACTCGGTGGCGGCCTTGTCGGCCTCGGCGATGAGCTCCTCGGCAGACTTCTTCGCCTCGGCGGTCTTCAGGGAGCCGGCGGCGTCGCCCTCGCCCTTGAACTTCGCCCAGTCGCCGGTGACCTTCAGCAGCGCGGCGACCTGCTCGGACGGCTGCGCGCCGACGCCCAGCCAGTACTGGGCGCGCTCGGAGTCGATCTCGATGACCGAGGGGTTCTCGGTGGGGTGGTACTTGCCGATCTCCTCGATCACGGCGCCGTCGCGCTTCTTGCGCGAATCGGCGACCACGACGCGGTAGAACGGTGCACGGATCTTGCCCATGCGCTTCAGACGGATCTTGACAGCCACGTGGGTGGACTCTCCTTCAGGGATGTTCGGGTGAGTCCCGCCGCAGCCTGTGGGGTGATGCGGGCGCTGACGGTTCTCGGGGTGTCGCTCCCGGGCGGGTAGAGGGCCGGCCCGGACGCATACAGCGCACGATTATGCCAGGGATCCCCTCCCCCGTTCCACCCCGCATCCTGTGCGGCGGGGCACAACGGCCCGAGGGGCAGGGCCGACCCCGGCGCGCCGGGCCGACGAGCCCGTCGGCCTCAGCCGGAGAACGCCTCGATCAGCTGGTTCGCGCCGAGCACCACGAACAGCAGCGTCACCACGCCGAGGGCGATGTTCAGGATCGGCCCGTTGCGCCACTTCTCCGGCATGTGCCGGGAGTTCATCAGCACCAGCAGCGTGATCGCGAGGAAGGGCATGAAGAACGCGCCGAGGACGCCGTAGGCGATGATCACCTGCACCGGCCGGCCGAGCAGGAGCAGCAGCATCGGCGGGAAGGTCAGCCACAGCACGTAGAAGCGGTAGTACTTCCCGCCGATCCTGCGGTCGGGATGCTCCTCGGCCTTGCCCCGCACGTGTCCCCAGAAGTCCGCGAACATCACCGAGACGCCGTTCCACACCCCGAGCACAGAGGAGAAGGACGAGGCCCAGAAGCCGATCAGGAACATCCAGCTGAAGGCCGTGCCGTAGCGGGAGGCGAGCACCTCGGCGAGGTCGAGCAGGCCCCGATCACCCTCGTCGATCGCGATCGAGGAGGAGTACAGCAGCTCCGCGCCGACGACCAGCATGGCGATGACGAAGATGCCGGAGATGACGTACGCCATCGCGTTGTCGATCCGCATCACCCGCATCCAGCGCGGGCTGGACCACCCCTTCTCCTTCAGCCAGTAGCCGTAGGCGGCCAGCGTGATCGTGCCGCCCACGCCGCCGGCGATGGACAGCGTGTAGACGAGCCCTCCCTCGGGGATGCGGGGCACGAGCCCGCCGAGCACCTCGCCGAGGTTCGGCAGGGTGACCACGGCGGCGCCCACGACGGTCAGGAACATCAGGCCGACGAGCATCGCGACGAGCTTCTCGAGCGCGTGGTAGCGCCCCACCCAGACGAGCCCCGCTCCGATCAGACCCGAGAGGATCGCGTAGACGATGAACGGCATGTCCGCGATCCAGCCGACGTCCCCGAGCACGGGCAGCTGCGGGACGAGCGCCGCGAGCGGGAGGGCGGAGGCGCTCATCGCCGTCGCGCCGTACACGAAGCCCCAGACCATGATGTACGGACCGAAGTACCAGGAGGTCCATCGGCCCACGCGGCGCCAGCCCTCGAAGATCGAGTGGCCGGTGGCGAGGGTCCAGCGCCCCGCACCCTCGACCAGCACGATCTTGATGATCACGCCGGCGACCGCGGCCCACAGGAGCGCGTAGCCGTAGCGGGAGCCGGCGACCAGGGTCGCGACGAGGTCGCCGGCGCCGATTCCGGTCGCGGCGACGACGAGGCCCGGGCCGACGAGCTTCCAGCGCGGCGGGGCGCCCTCGGCGTCCTCGACGGCGGTGCCGGCGCCGGCGGGATCCTGCGGGACATCGGACGGGCCGTCCGCGGCGGGGGCGGGAGCGGAGGCGGAGCCGCGCGCGGCGGGGACCGGTGCGGAGGCGGAGCCGCGCGCGGCGCGTCGCCGGCCGGCGGGCTGCGATCCGGTGGGCTGCTCTGCGTCGTCGGAGTGCATCCCCGCACGATAACGGTCGTGTGCCCTGGATCACCGCGCGACTCGGTAGGGCGGTGGGAGGTCGTCCGCTCTGTCCGGTTCGGGCCCGCGGCCGGCGCCGCACGGACGACCGGGCGCCGTCCGTCGGCCGGGACCGGCTCGACCCGCTCGTCCGCCCTGTCCCGCTCGTCCCGCTCGTCCCGCCGCGACGTTCCCCGTCGGTCGGCCGCTCGGACGGTCAGGTCACGCGACCACTCGACCGCCGAGCACCACGTGACTGCGCTCGCGCAGGATCCGATGGTCCTCGCGCGGGTCGGCGGGGACGACGAGCAGGTCCGCCGGGGCGCCGTCCTCGAGCCCGGGGGCGCCGAGGAAGCGACGCGGCGCCCAGGCCGCGGCCTCGAGGATCTCGGTGGCGGAGAGCCCGGCGGCGTCGAGCTCGTCGAGCTCGTCGTGGATGATGCCGTGGCCGAGCACTCCCCCGGAATCGGTGCCGACCAGCAGCGGCACCCCGGCGTCGTGGGCATCGCGGGTGCGGTCGTAGCGGCCGGCGCGCAGGCGGCGCATGTGCGCGGCATAGGCGGGGAACTTCTTCTCGCCCTGGGAGGCGTAGGTCTCGAACTCGTCGACGTTCACCAGGGTGGTCACCACCGGGATACCCGCCTCGGCGACACGGCGGATCGTCTCGTCGGTCAGGCCCGTGGCGTGCTCGAGGCAGTCGAAGCCCGCGTCGAGGACGAGCGGGAGGGTCTCCTCGTCGAAGGTGTGGGTGGTGATCCGGGCGCCCGCGGCGTGGGCCGCGTCGGCCGCGGCGACGAAGTCCTGCGCCTCCCAGCACGGGGTCAGATCGCCGACGCCGCGGTCGATCCAGTCGCCGACGAGCTTGACCCAGCCGTCGCCGCGGCCGGCCTCGCGGGTGACGGCGGCGGGCAGGTCCTCGGGCTCGAGCTCGTCGGCGTAGCCGAACAGGTAGCGGCGGGTGCGGGCGAGATGGCGGCCGCAGCGGATCAGCCGCGGCAGGTCGTCCTGCTGCTGCAGCGGGGAGTTGTCGATGATCGAGCCGGCGTCGCGGATCAGCAGCACCCCGGAGTCGCGGTCGACGAGGGCCTGCTCGCGCGCCTCGGCCAGGGTAGTGCCCCCTCCCCCGTCGGCGATGCCGAGGTGGCAGTGCAGATCGGCGAGGCCGGGGAGCACGAATCCGTCGATCTCGCGGACCTCCGCACCGGCGGGCAGCTCGGGCTTCTCGTGGTGAATCCGGTCGCCGACGACCCAGGCGCCGCCCTGCTCCTCCTCGGCGCCGAGCAGGATCGGTCCGCGCAGGTGGAGGATCGGTGCGGTGGTCTCGGCGACATCGGTGGTGCTCATGCCGCCGAGCCTATCGATCCGGGACCGGGACCGAGGCGTCCCACCGGGTTCGGCCTCGAACAGCGGGGCACGGCACGTGCAGCTGGACTCGGCCAGAGCGGCAGGCGTCGGCGTCGACGGAGAAGTTCAGCCCCATGTCGATGACGACGCGGCCTCTGCACCCCACGCGGCATCGAGGCGAAGGAAGAAGTCGGTCGGCTCGTGGAGGTCCTCCGCGTGCACCCGGATGACCGTCCACCCCTCGGCGGTCAGCACGGCGCTCTTATGGTGATCGTGCTTCACCCGGTCAGGGCTCGTCAGGTGGTCGCCGCCGTCGTACTCGATGGCGATGCGCCGATCCGGATAGGCGAGGTCGGCGTAGTAGACGATGCCGGTCGTGGGGTCGACCACCTCGTGGTTCATCGCGGTGACGGGTCGTCCGCACCGCATCAGCAGCAGATGCATCTGAGTCTCCTGCGGAGACCAGACGCGCTCCCGGGCCAGCGCGACGGCGTCCCTCAGCCGTGATGCCCCGCGGCCGCGTGCCGTGCCGGCCCGCTCTCTCACCTCGGTCATAGGGATGCGCCATGCAGTCCCGAAGCGGTCCGCGACCAGCGAGTCGACGGCGGTGACGAGCTCGTCGAGCGTGAGGCCGACGGCGATCTCCTGCAGCGCTGTCAGCGGATCGACCATGGTCACGCCGTGGAGGTCGACGGTCGGGGACGCGGCTCGCCGATGGACGACGAGCGTCTCGGTGCGCCGCGGGGAGCTGCCCTCGCTGGTGTTCAGGTGCACGCGCGCACCGCCCTCTCGTCGAGCCCGCCGGGGCAGACGGACTCCGAACAGCTCGGCGGCGGTCGCCCCCGAGACGACCGACGGGCACCCGAGGAGCTCCTGGGCCGCGAGGACCACCCGTCGCAGGTCGGCCGGGTGGTCGGTGCGCGTGTAGCAGGTAGGGAGCACGCGGGTCATCGCGGGCGAGTGGAGATGGCGCCGGTGCATCCCGTGCTCGAGGAGCCACTCACCTCGGTACACCTCGCCCCGCTGCAGATCCTCCGGCCTCAGTCCCATGGCCGGGACCGTAGCTCTCTCACGTCACCCGGCACCGGCTCCGGTCGATGCTGGGGACGACCCAGCTGTGGGGAGGAACGGTCGTCCCGCACGGAGCTCGCGGATCGTGTCAGTGCCGGCGTGCCCCTGGCCGACTCTGTGCAGTTGTTCGACGGGAGGTACCGGAAAATCGGTACCGGGCGTCGAACAACTCCACGTAACTGGTACCGGACGTCGAAGTGCCGGGCGGAACTGGTACCGGAGGTCGAACTGCCAGCCGGCGCCGCGCCCGGAGGGCGGTCAGCGCCGCGGGGTCACTTGCCGCCGAGGAGCTTCTGCATCTCCGGCGGGAGCTGGCTGGGGTCGAAGTCGGACAGGTCCGGCTGACCGCCCTGCTTGGCGCCGCCGCCGAACGCGGAGCCGCCCTGTCCGCCGCCCTCCGCGGCGCGCTTGGCGGCCTCGGCCTGCTCGCGCGCGGCCTTGGCGGGGTTCTTCGACTTCGACTTCTTGCCCTGGGGGCGCTGCGGGGCCTGCCGGCCTCGGGACTTCTTGCCCATGCCCATGCCGGGACCGCCGGGCATCCCCGGCATGCCTCCGCCGCCGCCGGACATGCCACGGCCCATGGTGCGCATCATCTGCTGGGCCTGCTTGAACCGCTCGAGCAGCTGGTTGATCTGCTGGACGGTGGTGCCGGAGCCCCGAGCGATGCGGTTGCGGCGCGAGCCGTTGATGATCTTGGGGTCGTTGCGCTCCTCGGGCGTCATCGAGCGGATGATCGCCTCGATCCTCCCGATCTCGGACTCGTCGAAGTTGTCCAGCGCCTCACGGTACTGCCCCATGTTCGGCAGCATGCCGAGCATCTTCTTGATGCTGCCCATGTTCTTGAGCTGCTGCATCTGGTTCAGGAAGTCATCGAGGGTGAAGTCCTCGCCCGAGGCGAGCTTCGCCGCGGTCTTCTCGGCCTCCTTCTGGTCGAAGGCCTTCTCCGCCTGCTCGATCAGGGTCATCACGTCGCCCATGTCGAGGATGCGGCCGGCCATGCGGTCCGGGTGGAAGCGCTCGAAGTCGTCGAGGCTCTCGCCGGTGGAGGCGAAGAGGATCGGGCGCTCGGTGACGCCGGTGATGGACAGCGCCGCGCCGCCGCGCGCGTCGCCGTCGAGCTTGGAGAGGACCACGCCGGTGAAGCCGACGCCGTCGCGGAACGCCTCGGCGACCCGCGCGGCGTCCTGGCCGATCATCGCGTCGACGACGAAGAGGGTCTCGTGAGGACCCACGGCATCGCGGATGTCCCGCGCCTGCTGCATCATCTCCTCGTCGATGCCGAGGCGGCCGGCGGTGTCGACGATGACCACGTCGTGCTGCTGGAACTGCGCGGTGGAGACGCCGTTCATCGCGACCAGGACCGGATCGCCCACGCCGTTGCCCGGCTCGGGGGCGAAGACGGGCACGCCCGCGCGCTCGCCGACGATCTGCAGCTGGTTCACGGCGTTGGGGCGCTGGAGGTCCGCGGCGATCAGCAGCGGCGTGTGGCCCTCGGACTTCATCCACTGCGCGAGCTTGCCGGCGAGGGTCGTCTTGCCGGCGCCCTGGAGGCCGGCGAGCATGATGACCGTGGGCGGGTTCTTCGACCAGTTCAGCTCGCGGGCCTCGCCGCCGAGCACCTGCACCAGCTCGTCGTTGACGATCTTGACGACCTGCTGGGCGGGGTTGAGCGCCTTGGAGACCTCCTCGCCGAGGGCGCGCTCGCGCACCGCGGCGGTGAAGGTGCGCACCACGGACACCGCGACGTCGGCGTCGAGCAGGGCTCGACGGATCTCGCGGATCGTCTTGTCGACGTCCGCCTCGCTGAGGCGGCCGTGGCCACGCAGGCCCTTGAGCGACTCTGTGATGCGGTCGGAGAGGTTGTTGAACACGAAGCGCTTCCCCTTGGTCGGTCGGACCGCACCAGTGTAGAGGCTGGGCCGCGTACTCCCGAGCCCGGCCCCGGCGCGCGGTGAGCTAACCTGCACCGATGGCACGCGGGGGCGTCGGGACGGCGCACGGGATCACACTGCAGCAGCTGCGCTACTTCGTCGAGGTCGCCGCGGAGGGGTCCATCACCGCGGCGGCGGACCTGCTCCAGGTGTCCCAGCCGACCATGTCCGCGGCGATGAAGGACCTCGAGCGCCGGGTGGGGCGCGTCCTGCTGCGCCGCTCCGTGCGCGGCGCGGCCCTCACCGAGGACGGCATCGAGTTCCTCGGCTACGCCCGTCAGGTGGTCGAGCAGGCCGAGCTGCTCGAGCACCGCTATCTGGGACGCCCTCCGGCCCGCCGCCTGCTGGCGGTCTCCGCGCAGCACTACTCCTTCGTGGTCGAGGCGTTCGTGCGGATGGTGAAGGCCTCGGAGGCGGCGGAGTACGCGTTCACGCTGCGCGAGACCCGCACCGCGGACATCATCGAGGACGTGCGGACGCTGCGCAGCGAGCTCGGCGTCCTCTACCGCAGCGACTTCAACCGCAAGGTCATCGACAAGCTGCTGCGCGACTCCGAGCTCGTCTTCACGCCGTTGTTCCTGGCGACCCCGCACATCTTCGTCGCCCGCACGAACCCGCTGGCCTCGCGCCGACGGGTCACCCTCGAGGACCTCGAGGGCCTGCCCCGGCTCACCTTCGACCAGGGGACGGACAACTCCTTCTACTTCGCCGAGGAGATCCTCTCCACGCGCTCGGCCGCGCAGGACATCCGGGTCAGCGATCGGGCCACGATCTTCAACCTGATGATCGGGCTGGACGGCTACACGATCTCCACCGGGATCGTCTCCGACGACCTGGACCCGTCCATCGTGGCCGTGCCGCTCGAGGTGGACGAGCGCATCGAGATCGGCTGGATCGGCCATGCCTCCGCGCCGCTGACCGGTCAGGCGGAGCGGTTCGTCGCCGAGATGCGCGAGGTGGTCTCGAGCTTCGGGGTCGAGCCGTTGTCGTAGCGGCCGCTCCGCCGCCGGAGCCCCTGCGACCGGGGCCGTCCCCGCCATGGCGACCGCCCCGACGCCGGGACCGATCCGTCACCATAGACAGCACCTATGAAGAGCCCCCAAGTGTCGTGATGACACTATGGCGGGTGGTTCTGCGTACGCTCGCTCCCACCACGACGACCGGGGGCATGATGACGACCGACTTCTCCTTCAGCATCCGCACGACCCGCTTCGACGAGGACTACGTCCCCTCGAGCGGCTCGCGGATCACCACGAACTTCGCCAACCTCGCCCGCGGGGAGCATCGCCGCGAGAACCTCCGCCGCGCCCTGCGCATGATCGACGAGCGCGCGAACGAGCTCGCGGGCGGCGGGGACCGCTACGCCGTGGAGCTCGACATCGTCTCGGCGGACCTGCACCTGAGCGCAGGGGCGGATCCCGCCGACGGCGGTGAGGGGCTCCCGCTGATCGAGATGCTCGACGTGCGGATCCTGGACCGCGAGACCGGCGAGCGCCTGCCGGGGATCACCGGGAACAACTTCTCCTCCTACGTGCGGGACCACGACTTCAGCGTGCGCCTGCCCGCCCATCAGCAGGCCACAGGCGACGCGGGATCCGGCGGCGGCGTGCCGGAGGACTTCGGCGTGCTGCACGGCAGGCTCTTCCGCCGCTTCCTCTCCTCGGACGCCTATCGCGAGCGCTTCGCCGGCCCGCCCGTGGTCTGCATCAGCGTCTCCACCAGTCGAACCTATCGCCGCATCGGCGCGCCGCATCCGGTGCTCGGCGACGAGTACGAGGCCGACGGCTCCTCCCTGACCGATCTCTACTTCGCGCGGATGGGGCTGCAGGTGCGGTGCTTCAAGCCCCGCGGCGCCGTCGCCCCGCTGGCGTTCTACTTCGAGGGCGATCTGCTCGCCGATCACTCCGACCTGGCGCTCATCGGCACGATCGCCACGATGGAGACGTTCCAGCGGATCTATCGCCCCGAGATCTACAACGCCCGCGAGAGCGCCGGGGAGGTGTACCGGCCGAGCCTGGGCAGCACCGACCACGCGGACACGGGGATCGTGTACGACCGCGAGGAGCGCAGCCGTCTCGGCGTGACCCAGGGCAGGTTCATCCAGGAGCGGCTGATCGCGCCGCACCAGGAGCACCTCGAGCAGTGGCTGGCCGAGGAGGTCGTCCGATGAGCACCCTCCTCCCCACCTCGATCGTCGGCAGCCTCCCCAAGCCCTCGTGGCTCTCCGAGCCCGAGACGCTCTGGTCCCCCTGGCGTCTCGAGGGCGCAGAGCTGGACGAGGGCAGGCGCGATGCGCTGCACCTGGCCGCGGCCGAGCAGGCCGTGGCCGGCCTCGACGTGATCAGCGATGGGGAGCAGACCCGCCAGCACTTCGTCACCACCTTCATCGAGCATCTCAGCGGCGTCGACTTCGCACGTCGCGAGACGGTGCGCATCCGCGATCGCTACGACGCGAGCGTCCCGACGGTCGTCGGTCCGGTGCGTCGTGAGCGGCCCGTCTTCGTCGACGACGCGGCCTCCCTCCGCACGCGGACGGACAAGCCCCTCAAGTGGGCGCTGCCCGGCCCGATGACCATGATCGACACGCTGTACGACGCGCACTACGGCAGCCGCGAGGAGCTCGCCCGCGAGTTCGCGGCCCTCCTCAACCAGGAGGCGCGGGGGCTGGAGGCGGCGGGCGTGGACATCATCCAGTTCGACGAGCCCGCCTTCAACGTCTTCTTCGACGACGTGCGGGACTGGGGCGTGGAGGTCCTCGAGCGGGCGGCCGAGGGGCTGCGCGCCGAGACCGTCGTGCACATCTGCTACGGCTACGGCATCAAGGCCAACACCGACTGGAAGGCGAGCCTGGGCACGGAGTGGCGCCAGTACGAGGAGACCTTCCCGCTGCTGCGCGACTCGGTGATCGACACGGTCTCCCTCGAGAGCCGCGGCTCGCACGTCCCGATGGAGCTCGTCGAGCTGCTGCGCGGCAAGAAGGTGATGCTCGGCGCGATCGACGTCGCCGATCCGCGGGTCGAGACCCCCGAGGAGGTCGCCGACACCCTCCGCCGGGCCCTCGCCTTCGTGGAACCGGAGAATCTCTGCCCGAGCACGAACTGCGGCATGGCGCCGCTGTCCCGCACCGTCGCGCAGGGCAAGATGCGGGCGCTCGCCGCGGGGACGGCGCTTCTGCGCGCCGAGCTCGCGGGGGGCTGAGTCCGCGCCGCCGCGGGGCGGGCGGAGGGAGCCGGGCCCGGCGAAGGGCGCCGACCCCGCGTCGCGACGGAGCCTGCGCCGCAGCGGAGCCTGCGCCGCGGCCCAGCCTGCGCGGCGACGCCGACCCGGCCGGCTCAGGTCGAGGCGGCGTCCATCAGGGCCGCGACGATCCGGCCGACGGTCGGCGGGTCCAGGGCGCGGCCGTGCTGATCGGTCAGGTACAGCACGTCCACCGCGCGCCGGCCGAGGGTCATCACGTGGGCGCTGCGCACCTGCAGCCCGTGGACGGTGATCGTCTCGGCGACGTCGGCCAGGAGGCTGGGACGGTTGCGGGCGTTGACCTGCACGACGGTCGCCTCGCGCGAGGCGCCGGGCAGGAGCGTCACCACCGGGGCGTCCTCGGTGGTCCGCAGCGGCGGGGCCGGTGGGAGCTCGAGCACCCGGGCGTCGGCCCGGTCCCGGTGCGCCAGCTCCCGGTCCAGGGCCGAACGCACCACGGAGGGGTGCGGGAGGTCGGCCTGGGTGCCGGTGACCCACCAGGTGTTCACGGCGATCCCGTCCTGGGTGCTGACCACGGCGCTGTGCACGTCCAGTCGCAGCCGCACCAGCACCCGCGCCATCGCCGCGAAGACCCCGGCGCCGTCGGGGGCGCCGAGGCAGAGCTGCGAGATCGGCTCGTCGTCCAGCGGGGCGGGATAGATGACCTGCGCGCTGTCGCTGCGGCGCACCGCGGCCAGCACCGCCTCCTGGGCGGAGCGCTGCGGGGCCAGCCGGGTGCGGGGCGCGGTCTCGGTGCCGCGCAGCGCGTCGCGCCCTAGATCGGTGAGGTGGTCGACGAGGTCGGCGCGCCAGGTGGACCAGGCCGAGGGACCGGCGGCGATCGCGTCGGCCTCGGTCAGCGCCCGCAGCAGCTCGAGGGTGTCGAGGTCCTCGTCCACCGCCCGCAGCAGCTCGCGCAGGGTCGTGGGGTCGGCGAGGTCGCGGCCGGTGGCGAGGCCCACCAGGGTCAGGTGCTCGCGCGCGAGGGTCGCGATCGTGCGGGCATCGGCCCTGTCGAAGCCGAGGTGGCGAGCCGCGGTCTCGGCGAGCGGCGCGCCCTCGGCGGCGTGGTCCCGCGCCCCGGGGCGCTTGCCGAGGTCGTGCAGCAGGGCGGTGACCAGGAGCAGGTCGGGTCGGCTGACGCGGGACAGGAAGCGCTGCGCCTCGAGCACGGTCTCGATCTGGTGGCGGTCCACGGTGAAGCGGTGCACGGCCGAGCGCTGGGGCCGGTTGCGGATCTCCGACCAGCCCGGCACCCAGCGGGAGAACACGCCCTTGACGTCGAGGGCCTCGTAGGCGTCGGCGAGGTGCTCCCCGGCGAGGGCGTCGACGAGCACGTCGCGCTGGGCGGGCAGCAGCGGCGCCACGGGCTCCTGCGCCATGCGGGCGAGGGTCGCCTCGGCCAGCGGGAGCCCCGTCGTCGCGGCGTGGCGCACCGCGGCCACGTCCCGCAGCAGATCCCGCGAGGACGGGTCGACGGACACCTCCCCGGCCTGGACGATCACGCCGTGCGGGAGACGCTCGAGGGCGGGGCGTCGCGCGGTGCCGACGCCGCGGGTGGCGCTGCCGCCGGGAGCGATCGCGGCCTCCGCGGCGCGCACCGCGCGGTGCAGCTCCCAGGTCACGGCCCGGGCGGCGTCGGCGAGGACGGCGTGGTGGTCGTCGGCGGTGGCGTGCCCGGTCAGCGCCGCGACGGCGTCCTGGTCGGCGCGGCCCAGGCGGGTGCCCGAGGCGCCGGTGACGGCCTGCAGCGCGTCGCGCGCGTCCCGGAGGGTGCGCGAGGCGGCGTCGACGACCTCGTGGTCGTGGTCGGCCAGCCAGCTCTCGGCGAGCGCCCGGATCACGGTGATGTCGCGCAGCCCGCCGCGGTCGGACTTGAGGTTCGGCTCGGTGGCGTGGGCGAGGGAGCCGTAGCGCCGGTCGCGGTCGGCGGCGAGGTCGACCACCTCCCCGACCCGTCGGCGCGCCTCGCGCCGCCATCGGGCGCGGACCCGGGCGGCGGTGTCCTCGACGAGCTGCGCGTCCCCGGCGATGTGCCGCAGGTCCAGCAGCGCGATCGCCGTGCGCAGGTCGGCAGCGGCGACCTGCTCGCACTCCTCGGGGCTGCGCACCGAGTGGTCCAGGGAGGTGCCGGAGTCCCAGATCGGGTACCACATCGCCCCGGCGAGCTCGGCTGCGCGTTCGGTGCTCACCCGGGCGGGGTCCACCAGCAGCACGAGGTCGAGGTCGCTCGCGGGGCCGAGCGAGCGCCGGCCCAGCGAGCCGATGGCGGCGAGCGCCGCTCCGCTGCCCCGTCCGGGCACGGCCTCGCCGGCCCGCTCCCACAGGGTGCGCAGCCAGTCGTCGACGAGGTCGGACTGGGCGAGCCTGCGAGAGGGACCGGCGGAGGGGTCCGCGAAGCCCTCGTGGAGCACCTGGGTGATCCGGCGGGAGGCGAGCTCCTCAGAGGGCATCCGCACCCCGTTCCCCGGTGCGCACGCGCACCGCGGTGCCGACGTCGGTGGTCCAGATCTTCCCGTCGCCGATCCTCCCGCTGCGGGAGGCGGCGAGGATCAGGTCGATGATCGCGGACTCGTCGCTCTCCAGGGCCAGCACCTCGACCTTGATCTTGGGGATGGTGTCGATCGTGTACTCGGCGCCGCGGTAGACCTCGGTGTGGCCGCCCTGGCGGCCGTACCCGGCGACCTCGGTGACGGTCAGGCCGGTGACCCCGTACTCGCGCAGGGAGTCGGTGACGTCCTGCAGGGCGTGCGGCTGGATGATCGCGGTGATCAGCTTCATCGGGGCTCTCCTGCGACGGCGGGACGGGCGGGCTGCTCGGCGGCGGGGCCGCCTGCGGCGGGGACCGGGTCCGCGACGGGGTCGCCGGGGGCCTGGTTGCGGGGCTCGGGGCCGGGGTCCGCGGGCGGGAAGGCGGCGGAGCCGACGGTGCCGACGACCGAGGAGCGGTCCCGGCGGGAGGCGAGGGCGCCGACCAGATCGTATCCGGCCTCGGCGTGATGGGTGATGTCGATCCCGGCCCGTTCGTCGGCCTCGGGGATCCGCCAGCCCATCGTGTGCTTGAGCACCAGGGCGATGGCGAGGGTCAGCACCGCGGAGATCAGCATGGCCACGATCGCGACGAGGGTCTGGACAAGCAGCAGGCTCGCGCCGCCGCCGAGGAGGAGACCGCCGTCCACGGCGAGGAAGCCGATCCCGATGGTGCCGACGAGGCCGCCGACCAGGTGCACGCCGACCACGTCGAGCGAGTCGTCGATGCCGAAGCGGTACTTCAGGCCGACGGCGAGCGCACAGGCGAGACCTGCCGCGAGACCGAGCACGATCGAGGTGAGCGGCGTGAGCGCGGCGGCGGCCGGGGTGATCGCGACCAGGCCGGCGACGACGCCCGAGGCCATGCCGAGAGAGGTGACGTGCTTGTCGCGGATCCGCTCCACGAGGGCCCAGCCGAGCATTGCACCCGCCGTGGCCACCGTGGTGTTGATCCAGGCCAGGCCTGCGGTCCCGTCGGCCGTGCCGGCGGAGCCGCCGTTGAAGCCGAACCAGCCGAACCACAGCAGGGCCGCGCCGAGCATGACCAGCGGCAGGTTGTGGGGCTTCATCGGCTCCTTGCCGAAGCCCTTGCGCGCTCCGACAACCAGGGCGAGCACGAGACCGGCGACGCCGGCGTTGATGTGGACCACGGTGCCGCCGGCGAAGTCGACCGGCTCGGCGATCGCGGCGAAGGGGCCGTCGCCGCTGAGCAGGCCGCCGCCCCAGACCATGTGGGCCAGGGGTGCGTACACGATCAGCACCCACAGCGCGGCGAAGACCAGCCAGGTGCCGAGCTTGACGCGGTCGGCGATCGCGCCGGAGATCAGGGCGGTGGAGATGATCGCGAAGGTCATCTGGAAGCCCGCGGCGACCAGGAAGGGCACGCCGCTCTCGGCGAGGAGGGACTGGTCGTCGGTGCCGGCCAGGCCCAGGAACTCCAGCGGATTCCCGAACAGGCCGCCGACGTCGGTGCCGAAGGCGATCGAGTATCCGGCGACGGTCCAGGCGATCGCGACCACGGCGATGGCGCTGAAGGACATCAGCATCATGTTCAGCACGGTGCGGGCGCGCACCATGCCTCCGTAGAAGAGGGACAGGCCGGGGGTCATCAGCAGCACGAGCGCCGCGCTGGTGAGGATCCAGGCGGTCGCCCCCGTGTCGAGGGTGAAGTCCATGGCGGCTCCAGTCAGAGGAGGGCCGGCGGCCGGGATCGAGGTGCCGACCTGCCGTACGGCCGGGCGGGCCGTGCCCTCAGAGTGCGGGCTCTGCCGGGGATCGCCTAGGCGGGAGGGTCGCCGTGACCGTTCCGTGACCGGATGTTCCGGGACATGGAACGGGGCAGGACACGCGCCGGGCCCGCCGCCTAGCGTCGGCCCGACGGCACCCGCCGAGCCCTCCGCAGCGTCGCGGGAGCACTCCGCTCCGCCCCTCGGCGGACGACCTCGAGGAGACGATCCCGCCCGTGACCCCATCGACGGCCCCGCTGCCGACCGACGACCTCTCCTCGGACCGCTTCGCGCGGCATGCCGCCTCCACGCTCCGACGCGAGGTGGGCCGACGGCAGATGCTGCAGGTCGCCGCGGCCCTCGGGGCGAGCGGCGCGCTGATGTCGGCCTGCGCCCCGTCGTCCGGGGAGCCCGCGACCGGGGATCCGACGCCGCCCTCCGGGGCCGGGCAGATCCTGCAGCCGGGACGAGGAGAGATCCCAGGCGACCACTACCTCGGTTCGGAGACGGACCAGGTGATGTGGGGCTATGTGCCCACCGTCCACTCCGATCCGGTGCTGACCGTTCGCTCCGGCGAGACCGTGACGATCGATGCGGTCTCCCACGAGGGGATCCTCGAGGACCAGGGCCGGGACCCGCTGGAGTTCTTCGGCGCGCACGGCGTGGAGGCCGGCTCGGTGCTCGAGGACGCGATCGCGATCGCCGCCGACTACGACCGCACCGCCCGTGACTTCGCCGCCGACGGCCCTCACGTGGTCACCGGGCCCATCGCCGTCGAGGGCGCCGAGGTCGGCGACGTCCTGAAGATCGAGACCCTCGAGGCGGTCCCCCGCGTCCCCTACGGCGTGGTCTCCAGCCGGCACGGCAAGGGAGCGCTCGCGCTCACCGCCGACGGCGCCGCGTCGGAGGGTGCGTCCCTCGAGCAGGTGATGCCGGCGGCGTCGACGGACGGCCGGGGTACGGCCGACCCGATGGCCTGGGGCAACGTCTCGGTGTTCACCCCGATCGAGGACGGCCACGGCGTGATGACCTTCGACGGCGGGGCGGCCAGGTTCCCGCTGAGGCCCTTCATGGGGATGATGGGCGTCGCCCGCGCCGAGGCCTCCTCCCCCTCGGACCCCTCCGCCAACTCGATCCCGCCGACCCTCGGGGGCGGCAACATCGACATCCGGCTGCTGGGCCCCGGCTCCACGTTCTACCTGCCGGTGCACGCCCCCGGCGCCCTGTTCTACGTCGGCGACCCGCACCATGCGATGGGCGACGGGGAGGTGGCGCTGACCGCTATGGAGGGCTCGCTGCGCGGCACCTTCCGTCTGACGGTGTGCAAGGAGGGCGAGGGGGACGCGCCGCGGCTCGCGCACCGCCATCCCTTCGCGGAGACCGCCGACGCGTGGATCCCGATCGGGCTGTCCGATCCCGACGGGTCGGTCGACGGCCAGGGCAGCGACCTCGACGTCGCCCTGCGCACCGCCGTCGTCAACGCGCTGGAGTTCCTGGAGCAGGAGCTCGGCATGGACCGCGCGATCGCCTACGCCTATCTCTCCGCCGCCGCGGACTTCACGATCTCCCAGGTCGTGGACCGCACCGTCGGGGTGCACGGGATCATCGCCAAGAGCCACTTCGCCTGAGACGCGGGACGGCCCGGGCGATCGCTGGGGATCGCCCGGGCCGTCCGGGAGGTGCGGGGCCGGGGAGCGCTCAGCCTTCCAGCAGCGCGTCGACGAAGCCGTGCGGGTCGAAGGGGGTGAGGTCGTCCATGCCCTCGCCGAGGCCGACCATCTTCACGGGCACGCCGAGCTCGCGCTGGACGTTGACGACGATGCCGCCCTTGGCGGTGCCGTCGAGCTTGGTGAGCACGATGCCGGTGATGTGCACGGCCTCGGAGAACACCCTCGCCTGCTGCATGCCGTTCTGGCCGGTGGTGGCGTCGATGACGAGCAGCACCTCGGCGACCTCGTCGCCGTGCAGGCCCTTCTCGGCGACCCGGCGCACCTTGCCGAGCTCGTCCATCAGGCCCTTCTTGTTCTGCAGGCGGCCGGCGGTGTCGATGATGACCACGTCGACCTCCTGCTCGATGCCCTTCTTCACGGCGTCGAAGGCGACGGCGGCGGGGTCGGCGCCGTCGCGGTCGGCGCGGACGGTGTCCACGCCGACCCGGGAGCCCCAGGTCTCGAGCTGGTCGGCGGCGGCGGCGCGGAAGGTGTCGGCCGCGCCGAGCACGACGGTGCGGTCCGCGGCCACGAGCACGCGGGCGAGCTTGCCGACGGTGGTGGTCTTGCCAGTGCCGTTGACGCCGACCATGAGCAGCACGGAGGGGACCTCGGTGCCGTCCTCGGCAGTGCGGCGGGTCGCGGCGAGGCGGCGGTCCAGGTCCGGGTCCACGAGCGCGACGAGCTCCTCGCGCAGCACCTCGCGCACGGCGGCCACGTCGTCGGTGCCGAGCACCTGGATGCGTCGCTTGAGGTTCTCGAGCATCTCGTCGGTCGCGGCCGGGCCGAGGTCGGCCATCAGCAGCGTCTCCTCGATCTCGTCCCAGGTCTCCTCGTCGACCGTGGAGCGGGTGAGGAGGGTGAGGATGCCGCGGCCGAGGGCGCCGGAGCGGGAGAGCCGCTCGCGCAGGCGCAGCATGCGGCTCTCGGGTGCCTCGGGGGTCTCGATGACGGGGCCGGCGGGGGCGGTCGTGGTGGCGTCCTCGGCCGGGGCCTCGGGCTGCGCGGTCCCGGCCTGTGCGGTCTCCGTCGGAGCGGCGGCGTCGGTCCCGGAGGTGTCGGGCTCCGCCGTGCCGGTCCCGGCGGTGTCGGCCGGGGCCGTCTCGGCGGGAGCGTCGGCCGGTGCGGACGCGGCGGGGGCCTCGGGCGCCTCCTGATCGAAGGGGACGTCCTCGGCGGGGGCGGTCTTCTCGGCAGGAGCGGCACCGTCCGGCGCCTGCTCGCCCGCGGCGGGCCGCTCGGCGGTCTTCGGGGCCGGGGCGGAGAGTGTATCCGCCCAGGTCGGGGCGGCGGGTCGCTCCTTGACCGCGGTCGCGGTGCCGGTGGTGGAGCCGGGCTCGCTCCTCGAGGAGTCCTCACCGCCACGCTGCTCGTCGCGGTCCTTCGAGGATGACGAGCGGCCGCGGCTGCGGATGTAGGCCCAGGCACCGACGCCGAGCACGACGACACCACCGCCGCCTCCGGCGATCAGGGCGAGTAGGGCATCGGGATCCACGGGTCACCTCCGAGGTCGGGGAAGCCGGCGATGCGGCGAGGACAGCTGCCAGTCTAGGGCCGTCGCGGGCCCCTCCCTGCGTGAGTCCCGGATCCGGGCGCGACCTGCATCGCCGCCGCCCCACGGACGGGGCGGGGTCAGCCGCGACCGGTGCGGGAGGTGTGGCGCGGATGCTCCGCGGCCGTGCCGTCCTCGTCCTCGCGCGGGAGGCGCAGATGGGGCATCGCGACGACTGCCAGGATCACCACGGCCAGGACAACGGCGAGGATCAGGAAGAGCACGACGACGAAGGGCAGCTGCATGCCCATATTGTGCACCGACGACGGCGCGGTCCCCGGGAGCGTCCTGGACGGCGCGTCACCGGGGACCGCGGGGACCGACGGGCCTGCACGGCCCGCCGATCGCAGGGCTCAGCCGAGGCCCGGGAACCAGATCCCGATCTCCCGCTCGGCGGACTCCTCGGAGTCGGAGCCGTGGACGAGGTTCTGGATGACGGGGAGGTCCTGCTCGCAGGCGAGGTCGCCGCGGATGGTGCCGGGCGCGGCCTCGGTGGGGTTGGTGGCGCCGGCCAGGGAGCGGAAGCCCTTGATGACGTTCACGCCCTCGACGACGAGCGCGACGAGCGGGGCGGCGCCCATGTACTCCACGAGGCCGGGGTAGAAGGGCTTGCCCTCGTGCTCGGCGTAGTGGGCGGCGAGCTCCTCGGCGGTGGCGGTGCGCTGGGCGAGGGCGACGATGTCGTAGCCCTTCGCCTCGATGCGGCGGAGGATCTCGCCGCGCAGGCTGCGCTGGACGGCGTCGGGCTTGAGCAGGACGAGAGTGCGCTGTGCGGTCATGGGATCAGGGTACCCACAGGTCAGCCGTGGTCATGTCAGCGCTCGTCCGTCCCGTCCGAGGCCAGCAGCCTCGCGTCCACGGCGTCCTTCTCACGGTCCAGCTGGCGGCCCTTGACGATGCCGTAGGCGAGCATGGCGGCGAAGCCGAGGCCGATCACCCACATCGCAGAGACCTGGAGGCCGAGCAGGATCGCCGGGATCTGGAGGGCGAGGGCCAGCCAGTAGGCCCAGGCGCCGCGGCTTAGCAGCCCCCCGTTCAGCAGCAGGGCGATCGCGGTGACGAGCCCCCAGGTCCAGGTCAGGGCCCGGTCGTCGGGGGCGAGCTGATGGGCGACGAGCACCGCGAAGAAGACGACGAGCGCCTCGCACACGAGCACCGTCGCGGTGATCATCCGCTGTGCGCCGTGGGAGCGGGGGGAGGGGGTGAGGTCGAGGTCCATCTCTCTCACACCTCCTCGGGGACGCCGAGCAGGTCGCGGACCTCGGCGGCGAGGGTGACGGACCCGGCGACGACCACGCCGCCGAACTGGTCGCCGTCGGCCTCGGCGAGGTCGACCGCGATCTGGATCGCATCGGGCAGGCTCTCCTGCTCGAGCACCCGGTCCTCGTCCTCGAAGATCTCGCGGGCGATGTCGGCCAGGCGGTCCGCGGGGATCGCTCGGGGGGAGCTGGAGCGGGTGATGACCACCGCGTCCAGCAGCGGCTCGAGCACCTCGAGGATGTCGTCGGCCTCCTTCTCCTGGAGGATGCCGACCACGCCGATGGTGCGGGTGAAGCGGAAGTTCTCGCGCACGGTCGCGACGAGGGTCAGGGCGCCGGCGGGGTTGTGCGCGGCGTCCAGCAGCACCGTCGGCGCCTGGCGCACCACCTCGGCACGACCCGGGGAGGTGACGCTCGACAGCGCCGCCTGCAGCAGCTCGTCGTCCAGCGGGGAGGTGCCGCCGCCCAGCAGCGCCTCTGCGGCGGCGACGGCGAGCAGGGCGTTGCGGGCCTGGTGCTCGCCGAGGAGGGAGAGGAACACCTCCTCGTAGCGGCCGGCGATCCCCTGCAGCGAGAGCATCTGCCCGCCGACGCCCGGGGTGCGGGCGAGCACGCCGATCTGCTGCCCCTCGACGGAGGCCTCCGCGCCGAGCTCCGCCACGCGCTCGCGCAGCACGTCGGCCGCGTCCTGGTAAGGCTGCTCGGCGAGGACCGCGATCGCCTCGGAGGTGAGGATCCCGGCCTTCTCCCCCGCGATCTCGGCGATCGTGTCGCCGAGGTACTCCTGGTGGTCCAGGGAGATCGGGGTGATCACGGCGACGTCGGGGTCGACCGCGCCGGTCGCGTCCCAGGTGCCGCCGAGGCCGGTCTCGACCACGGCGACGTCCACGGGGGCGGAGGCGAAGGCCTGGAAGGCCATCGCGGTGAGGTACTCGAAGTAGGTCAGCGGCGGGCCGCCGGCGGCCTGCGACTCGGCGTCGACCATCTGCGCGAAGGGCTCCACGTCGCGATAGGCCTGGAGGAAGCCCTCCTCGTCGATGGGCGCGCCGTCGATCGCGATCCGCTCGGTGGGCGAGTGGAGGTGGGGGCTCGTCGTGCGGCCCGTACGCAGCCCGGCCTCGCGCAGGATCCGCTCGAGGATCCGCGCGGTGGTGGTCTTGCCGTTGGTGCCGGCGATGCGGATCGAGCGGTAGGAGTTCTGGGGGTCGCCCATCAGCTCCATCACCCGGCGGATCCGGCTGAGGTCCGGCTCGATGCGGTTCTCCGGGGCGCGCTCGAGGAGCGCAGCATAGACCTCCCGCAGCTCGGGGGACATCGCCGGACGGGAGGAACCCGGGCGGGGAGAACTGGGCACTGCGGCTCCTGGGTGCGGGGCGGGACGGGCCGGATCAGTGTACGAGGGGCACCTGGGACCCGGGGACCGGGCGACCCCGGGGCGCGGGCAGCCGGGGACCGGACGTCCGGGGCACAGACGGTCGGGGCACAGACGGTCGGGGCACGGACGGTCGGGGCACGGGCGACCGCTCCTCCCCACGTCGCGGTCGTCCACAGCCCGGCCCTCCCCCGCTCGTGCTCGACCGCGGCCTCCCTAGCCTGACCGCGAGCGCCGGCGCCGTCGGGGCGGAGGACGCCGATCCACGGGCTCGGCTGGGCGAGGAGACGGGAGGGACGGCATGGGGGACGGAGCCGACGCGATGCTCGGCATGGACACGGACCGATGCCGCCTGCAGGCCGACAGTCTGGAGGCGGCCGCCGACCGGCTCGCGGGGCTGCGCGAGAGGGTCGACGACGCCGTCGGCGCCGCGACCTGGCACGGCCCGGACGCCGACGCCTTCCGGCTCCGCTGTTCCCTGCTGTCCCAGGGCCGTCTGCGCGAGGCCGGCGAGCTCCTGGATCTCCTCGCCCGCCGTCTCCGCGTCGAGGCCGTGGCGCAGGAGCGCGCGTCGGCGGCCGACGGGCACGGCGTGGCCTCCTCGGGCCGTGCGCTCGCCCCCGCCGGAGCAGGAGGACGTCTCCTCGCGGGTCCCTCCGCCGCGGCGTCCCTCCCCCTCCTCGGCGCTCCCGCATCCGCCGCCCTCGTCTCCGACGCCCTCGGCGCCGGGGTCGCGCTCGGCACCGCGGAGCTCACGGGCGTCGTGGTCGGGCTCGGCGGCGACCCGGACGGGATCGACCGGGTCCAGGACGAGCTCGGACACCTCGGCGGGATGTTCGAGGACTGGGCGGCGGGCGGGGATGCCCCCACCCTCGCCCGGCTCGGCGCGAGCACCCTCCTCCTCAGCGGCGCGATCGCGCTCGCACCGGTGGAGACCGTGACCGACACCGGTCTCCTCGACCCACGCACCGACGTCACCGTGCACGCCGTGGTGGAGGTCCCCTCGAGCACGGCTCCGCGCGGCCTCGCCGACCTCGTCGCGGCGAACGACGAGGCCCGCCGACCGCTCGCAGGCGTCCCCGGCGACGCCGACCGGGACGGTGCCGCGGCGGGGCGGGTGCGGATCCAGACCGTGCGCGGCCGGGACGGGGGCGAGGCGTTCATCGTCCACGCCCCGCCGACCGGGGGCGCGCCGATCTGGGATCCCGACTCCTGGGGGCCGCAGGGGAACTCCGCCGGCTGGGACTCGAACCTGCGGACCATGGCCGGGCAGGAGTCCGCGGCGATGGCCGATATCCGCACGGCGATGGCCGCGGCAGGGGTCCCCGACGGGGCGCGGGTGATGGTCGTGGGCCATTCGCAGGGCGGGCTGACAGCCGCGCATCTGGCGGCGGACCCCGGCGTCAACCGGGCCGACGGAGCACCGGGCAGCTACGACATCACCCACAGCTTCTCGGTCGGGTCCCCGGTGGGGACGGTGGTGCCGGCGCAGGCCTCGACCAGCACGGTCAACGTCTCACACAGCTCGGCGCTCGAGCCGTCCCTGCTGCTGCGGCATCCCGCGACCTGGCCGGCGCCGCTGCGGATCGCCGATCCGGTGCCGCTGCTGGACCTGGCCGGGTACCGGATCGACGGCAGCCGCGTCTCCTCCCCCGCTGTCCGCGAGGTGGTGCTCGAGGCGCCGGCTCCCGCTCTCGGCGGGGCCTCCCCGCTCGAGAACGCCCATGAGTCGGTGCTGCGCACGGAGCAGGGCGTGGACCCGACCGGCGGCTATCACGGCAGCCTGCAGGCAGGGTCCGGGACCGACCCTGTGCTCGCCGCGCTGCAGGAGGACCTGGAGGGGACCTATGTCGGCGACGGGGTCACGGTCGTGGAGGACGTCGTGGTCGTGGTGGGTCGGAAGGACCTACGGTGAGCGCGAGGCAGGGCCGGGTCCCGCGGGCGGAGGACCCGGGCGGGCGCCGCGGGCCCCGGCTCAGGTCAGCCCGTATCTCGCGTAGAGCGCGCTCGCGCCCACCTGCTCCAGTCGGTAGTCCTCGACGGCCATGTCCGGCTCGAGGTCCCTGGCCGTGAACTCCTCGACACCGGCGAGCAAGCCCATGATCCCGCCGACGGAGATGTTCCCCTCGGTCTCGTCCCCCTCGTGCAGGGTCGTGACGACCGCGCGCATCGCGTCGTCGTAGATCGTGAACGCGTCCCTGCGCTCCTCGGCCGCGAGGTCGATCCGTCCGTGCAGGAGTCGACGGAAGGTGCCGTTCATGCCGCTCTCGATCTCGCACCCGGCCACGCCCTCGACCTCGAGCACCGCCGTGGTGACTCGACGGACCCGCCCGCTGCCGCCGCAGCCGGTGAGCGGGCCGACAGCGAGTGTCCCCGCCGCCAGGAGCATGGTGCGTCGCCTCGTGATGCCGGCCATGACCTCCCCTTCCCCTGTCCTCGATCCCCACAGGGTGCCATCCGGCGAGGCCGGTGTCAGGACCCTGCGGGCAGTGAGGCCGACGACGGGGAGGCGGCCGGAGACAGGGGCGCTGAGGCGCATGGGGCGACGATCGGCCCTCCGCTCAGGCGACCTTCCAGCGGTAGACGAAGGCGGCGACGGCGTCGCGCTTGATCGGCTCGTAGGGGCGGAAGGTGCCGTCGGACCATCCGGTGGAGTAGCCGTTCGCAGCCATCCAGGTGATCTCGTCGTAGAAGACCTCCGAGCCCCGGTGCACGTCCGTGAAGGGGGACCGGGTCGGGCCCGTGAACGCGGGCGCACCGGCGGCACGGTGGAGGAACGCGGCCATGGCGTCGCGCTTGATCGGCTCGTAGGGGCGGAAGGTGCCGTCGGGCCAGCCCTGCGCGAGCCCCACCGAGTGAGCCCAGGTGATCTCCTTGTAGAAGATCGTGTCCTTCGAGTTCACGTCCTTGAAGGGCGAGACCTTCGGCGGGGTGAACGCGGGCGAGCCCGCCGCCCGGTACAGGAAGGCGATCACAGCGTCGCGCTTGATCGGGTCGTAGGGGCGGTAGACGGCGCTCGCGCCGCTCCCCCACCCCGTGGAATAGCCCATGTGCTTCATCCAGGCGATCTCGGTGAAGAAGATCGTGGTGTCGTAGGGGACGTCCGCGAAGGGGGCCGCGGGCTTCTTCCCGAGCGGCGCGGCGACCGGGTACCGCGAGGTGCTCGCGCCCGTCGGGGAGCCGAACCACTGCGAGTACAGGCGGTAGAAGTTGCGGTTGCCGTAGGTGGCGCAGACGTCGTCGGGCACGGCCGCGGAGCCCGCGTCGAGGGTCGCCTGGGTGGGGGTGAAGGGGGTGTAGTTGTACAGCGCGGCGGTGGCCCGGTTCGAGATGGTCACCTTCCCGTAGCCGCAGAAGGCGTAGGGGCTGTACTGGATGTCGTAGGTGCGGCCCGCCTGGTAGCGGTAGCCGCGAGCCGGGTCGCCGTACGCCTGCAGGCGCACCCCGGCGTTGTAGATCTGCTGGGCGAAGCCGGCATACCTCGGGTCGCAGGTCTGGAAGTCGGGGCAGCCGAAGCCGAGCGCCTCCCGCAGCATCTTCGGGGTCGCATTGCGCGTGGTGACGAGGCCCTGCTCCTTCTGGAGCATGGTCAGGAGCACCTTGGGGCTGATGCTGCAGGCGCGGGCGACGTCCGCGATGATCGTCCCGGCGCTCGCCGCCTTCTTCGCGGGGATCGCGGCGCAGTAGGCGTCCTTCGCTCGCTGCGGGGTGTCCATCCGGAGGTTCTTGAGGCAGTCGGCGCCGTCGGTGCCGCGGGTGCAGCTCGCGCCCTTCTGGTCGAGGAACGCGTCGACCTGCGCGGCGGTCATGGAGGTGCCCGCGAACATCTGCGCATCGCTGATGAGGGTGCCGGGGACGAAGCCGCCGAGGCCGGCGGGCGGGGTGCGGGCCTCGGAGCCGGGGGCCGCGCCGAGGACGCCGGCGGAGGCGATCAGCACGGCGAGCACGAGGAGCGCGAGACGCCGACGAGCCCGCGTCGGAGCGGTCGTCGAGGAGGACCGGGCGGGGACGGGCGTGGACATGCGATCTCCTGGGGATGGGGGATCCCCAGCTGGATCCCTCACCATGATACGTCCGACAGATGCCCAGAAACCCACCCTGACCAGCCGATACGCAGTCGTGACCCGAACCGGGTCGTAAATCGTCACGAAGCGGGCGAACTGACGTCCACCGCTGTGATCGGGACGCGCGGGAGGGCCGACGGGACAGCCCGGGCGAGCAGCCGGGACGGCGCGGGCGGGCTGCCAGGACCGCGCGGGAGGGCCGACGGGGCGGCGCTCCTCACGCCGCCCCGTCCCGCCTCAGGCCCGCTGCACCGAGACGGTGACGGTGCCTCCGGTGACCTTCTCGCTCGCCTCGTGCGCGCCCTCGGCGGGCCGCGCGGGGACCTCGAGCTCGAGCGCGAGGACCTCCCCCGCCACCAGCTCGCGGTGGGCGGCGACCGCGGCGACGACGGGCTCGTCGCCGTCCACGGTCAGTCGGATCCGGTCGGAGATGTCCAGCCCCGCCTCGCGGCGCGCGGACTGGGTCGCGCGGACCACGTCGCGGGCGGTGCCCTCCGCCTCGAGCTCGTCGGTGAGACGGATGTCGAGGGCGAGGAAGTCGCCGCCGCGCAGCACGCCGACGGTACGGCCCTCGAGCGCAGCGCTCTCACCGGCGACGAGGTCGAGGGAGTACTCCCCCTCCTCGAGCGCGATCCCGCCGGAGGTGACGGTGCCGTCCTCGGCCACGGACCAGTCCCCGGTCTTGGAGCCCTTGATCGCGCCCTGCATCTGCTTGCCCAGCCGCGGCCCGGCGGCGCGGGCGTTGACGGTGAGCTTCTGCTCCACGCCCATGCCCTGCGCCTCCTCGCTGGTGACGTCCAGCAGGCGCACGTGCTTCACGTTCAGCTCGTCGGCGATGATCGCCGTGAACGGCTCGAGCGAGGCGGGGTCGTGGTGGACGACGGTCAGCTCGGCGAGCGGCAGGCGGGCGCGCAGGCCCTCCTTCTTGCGCAGCGCGTTGCCGGCGCTCGCGATCGCGCGCACGTCGTCCATCTGGGCGACGAGCTGCTCGTCGCGGGGGAAGAGGGAGTCGTCGGGCCAGTCGGTCAGGTGCACGGAGCGGCCGCCGGTGAGCTCCTTCCAGATCTCCTCGGTGACCATCGGCAGCAGCGGCGCGGCGACCTGCAGCAGGGTCTCCAGGCAGGTGGCCAGCACGTCGATGGCCTGCGCATCGCCCTCCCAGAAGCGGTCGCGGGAGCGGCGCACGTACCAGTTGGTGAGCATGTCCAGGTGGTCCTGGATCTGCTCGGCGGCGTCGGCGATCGCGAGCTCGCGGAAGGAGGCCCGCACCCCGCGCACCAGGTCGCCGGTGCGGGAGAGGAGATAGCGGTCCATCACGTCGGTGGAGTCGTACCGGGCGGCGCCGCGGTGTCCCGTCGGCCGGCCGGAGGCGTCCTTCTCTCCCGCCGCGTTGGCGTACAGCGCCAGGAAGTACCAGACGTTCCACAGCGGCAGCACGACCTGGCGCGTGGCGTCGCGGATCTTCGGCTCGTCCACGACCAGGTTGCCGCCGCGCAGGATCGGCGAGGACATGAGGAACCAGCGCATCGCGTCGGCGCCGTACTTGTCGAACATCTCGCGCACGTCGGGGTAGTTGCGCAGCGACTTGGACATCTTCTGCCCGTCCTCGCCGAGGACGATGCCGTGGCAGATGACGGAGGTGAAGGCGGGCCGGTCGAACAGCGCGGTGGACAGCACGTGCATGACGTAGAACCAGCCGCGGGTCTGCCCGATGTACTCCACGATGAAGTCCGCGGGGTTGTGGCCCTCGAACCAGTCGCCGTTCTCGAAGGGGTAGTGCACCTGCGCGAAGGGCATGGAGCCGGAGTCGAACCAGACGTCGAACACGTCGGTGACGCGGCGCATCGTGGACGTCCCGGTGGGATCGTCGGGGTTCGGGCGGGTGAGCTCGTCGATGTAGGGGCGGTGGAGGTTGACCTCGCCGTGCTCGTCGCGCGGGAGGGTGCCGAAGGCCTCCTCGATCTCGGCGAGGGAGCCGTAGACCTCGACGCGCGGGTGGTCGGGGTCGTCGCTCTTCCACACCGGGATCGGGGTGCCCCAGTAGCGGTTGCGGGAGACGGCCCAGTCGCGGGCGCCCTCGAGCCACTTGCCGAACTGGCCGTGCTTGACGTTGCCGGGCACCCAGTCGATCTGCTCGTTGAGCTCGAGCATCCGCTCGCGCTGGTCGGCGACCTTCACGTACCAGGAGGAGACGGCCTTGTAGATCAGCGGGTTCCGGCAGCGCCAGCAGTGCGGGTAGGAGTGCACGTAGCTGGTCTCGCGCAGCAGGCGGCCCTCGCGCTGGAGGTTGCGGATGATCGGGCGGTTCGCCTCGAACACCTGCAGACCGGCGATCTCGTCGAGCTCGGTGCCGCGGAAGTAGTCGTGGAACTGCGCGCCCTCGTCGACGGAGACGATGACGGGGATGCCGTAGGCGGCGTTGACCTGCTGGTCGACCTCGCCGTAGGCGGTGGCCTGATGGACCACGCCGGTGCCGTCGTCGGTGGAGACGTAGTCGGCGACGGTGACGATCCAGGCGTTCTCGGTGCCCCACTTGGCGCGGTCCTCGGAGTAGACCGTCCACAGCGGCTGGTAGGTCATGTGCTCGAGCTCGTTGCCCGCGAAGCGGCGCTCCTCGATCGCGGCGACGGCGTCCTCGGCGCTCTCGTAGCCGAGCTCCTTGGCGTGCGCGCCGACGAGCGCGGCGGCCAGCAGGTAGCGGCCCTCGCCCGCGGCGGCGCCGTCGGCGGTGCCGAGCGGGCCGGCCGGCAGCACCGCGTACTCGAGCTCGGGGCCGACGGCGAGGGAGAAGTTGGTGGGCAGGGTCCAGGGCGTGGTCGTCCAGGCGAGCGCCTTCACGCCCGCCAGTCCCAGCTGCTCGGCCTTCTCGCCGGTGAAGGGGAAGGTGACGGTGACGGTCTGGTCCTGGCGCTCCTGGTAGACGTCGTCGTCCATCCGCAGCTCGTGGGCGGACAGCGGCGTCTGGTCCTTCCAGCAGTACGGGAGGACGTAGTAGCCCTCGTAGGCGCGGCCCTTGTCGTGCAGGGTCTTGAACGCCCACAGCACCGACTCCATGAAGGTGACGTCGAGGGTCTTGTAGTCGTTCTCGAAGTCGACCCAGCGGGCCTGGCGGGTGACGTACTCCTCCCACTCCTTCGTGTACTTCAGCACGGAGGCGCGGGCGGCGTTGTTGAAGGCCTGCAGGCCCATGTCCTCGATCTCGGACTTCTCGGTCATCCCGAGCTCCCGCATCGCCTCCAGCTCGGCGGGCAGGCCGTGGGTGTCCCAGCCGAAGCGGCGGTCGACCTTCAGCCCGTCCATGGTGCGGAAGCGCGGCACGACGTCCTTGACGAAGCCGGTGAGCAGGTGCCCGTAATGGGGCAGGCCGTTGGCGAAGGGCGGGCCGTCGTAGAAGACGAACTCGTCGGCGCCCTCGCGCTGGGCGATGGACGCGCGGAAGGTGTCGTCGGTGCGCCAGAACTCCTGGATCGCGTTCTCGAGCGCGGGCAGGTGCGGCGAGGGGACGAGCGGGTCTCCGGAGACCGGGTAGACCATGGGACAACCTCCGAGGCGGAACAGGGGCGGCGGGCGGACTGCTGCCCGAGGACGCTCCCGGCGCGGGCCGGCGGCGCGGTACCACCTCGGTTGATGCCGCTCGCGCCGACTCTGCCGACGCGGGGGCCTCCCCTCGTTCCTCAGCTGTGACGGGCTGGTCCCGGCGGGTTCTACTGGGCGCGGCGCCTGTCCTCGCGGAGCGTGCTCGTGCTGTTCTTCCCGCGGCTCTCCGGTGATGGCCGGGTCGATGCCGATGGCGTGCAGTGTACGCGGGCTCGCCCGCGCGGTCACGACCGCCCCGGGGGAAGAGACGCGAGGAACAGCCGCACCGGGTCCGAGGGGCTCTGCGGCTCGCGGGCTCCGTCGCTCCCGGGTCCCAGCGCATGCGGTCGGGATCCTCAGCCGCCTGCCAGGTGGGCGGGGTCTCATGATCACGGCGGCCCCACCGGGGACGCCGTGGACGAAGGAGACGACATGGACGACGACATCCCTCACCGACGATCGCGCCTGGGCGCATCGACCCTCTCGGCGGCGGCGCTGCTGGTGCTGACCTTCGGCCCGTCCGCGCTCGTGCTGAGCCCCTCGACCGCCGCCTCCGCGGCCGCCGTGCCGCCGCGCGTGGTGGTCTCCGCCCCGGTCGCGGCCGCGGCCGCGCTCCAGACGACGCGCTCGCAGGACGAGGAGGACGCCGACGGCACCGACGCCGCCGCGTCCGCCGCCTCCGAGGAGGCGTGAGTCACCTCCTTCGACGGTGACAGTCGTGGAACACTGGTCCTTCCATGGAACCGCGCGCCGCTCGGCGCGGTCGACGCAGAAGGAGCGAGGATGTCGCTGTTCGGAGAGCCCTTCACCGCCAAGTGCCTGAAGTCGGGGGTCACGGTCGAGGTCGGGGAGGGCCAGTCCCTGCTCCAGGCGCTGCTCGACGCCGGCATCCCGATGGACTACTCCTGCGAAGGCGGGGTGTGCGGAACCTGCGTGGTGCCGCTGGTCTCCGGACAGGTCGAGCACATGGACGAGTTCCTCATGGACGACGAGCAGGACAGCCAGATGATCACCTGCGTCTCGCGCGGCGAGGGTGAGATCGAGATCGACGTCTGAGACGTCCAGGCCGCCCGCTGCCTCACAGGCGCGGGCCGGCCACCCACCAGGCGAGGCCGACGACGCCCATGAGCGCCGCGGCGCCGAGCACCGCCAGCGGCATCGGCAGCACGGGCCCGGCCACGAGCAGCACGAGCACGCCGAGGGCGGCGAGCGCCAGCATCGTCACGAACAGCGCGGGCCGTCCCGAGACGGGCTTGCCGCCCTGTCCGGTCGCGGGGTCCTGGCCAGACATCGCCTTCCGACCCGTCACAGCGCGCTGCCGCCCCATTGCGTCCTCCGGGAGCATCGTGGTCATGCGATGGCCCTCTTCCCCTGGTCGTGCCGTGCCCTGGTGCGGGTGCGGCGCGTGCTGCGCCGCCCGATGGCACGATCCTCCCCCGGTCCGCACGGCGCGCACATCCCGCGCAGGGAGGACTCCCGCCTCCGCCTTTGGTCGTAGGCGCGCCCGCGACGGTCAGGCACGGCGGCGGTGCCCCGCGCTGCTCCTCGTCGGTGCGGCCTGCGCGCACCGGTCCTCGTCGGTGCGCCTGCGCGCTCAGCCCGCGTGGCGAGCGATCATCCGCTCCAGCGCGGTGACCAGGTCGTCCAGCGCCGGATCCTCCACCGGGAAGTGCCCGCCCTCGCGCAGGATCACGGTGTCGGTCGGTCCGGGGAGGGCACCGAGCGTGCGGGTGCTGAGCGCGAGCGGGGTCCAGGCGTCGTGCTCGGGCTGCAGGAGCGTCACCGGCACGGGGACCCGGCGTGCCGCCTCGTGCGGGTGCTCGAGGTAGGAGCGCCAGAAGCCGAGCGACATCCGCGCCCCGCCGCCGCGGGGGTCCTCGGCGCAGAGCGTCCCGAGCGCGGGATCCCGCCCCATCCCCGAGAGGTCCGCGAGGCGGGAGACGGGCAGCGCCCGGCGCGCGACCGCTCCGCGCACCAGCGGAAGCATCCTCATCGCGGCGGTGCCCGCGCCGCCCCAGCGGGTCATGCGGGAGCGGGCCTCCGGAGCGGAGGGGTCCAGCAGGCAGGTCGCGGCGACGGCGCCGACGAGGCCCTCGTGCCGAGCGGCGACCTCCACGGCCAGCAGCCCGCCGAGGCTGCCGCCGAGCAGGAGCAGCGGCCGCCCGTCGTCCTCCTCCTCGACGAGGTCGCCCAGCATCCTGATCCAGTCCTGGTAGCGCAGGGTGCGCCGGTCGTGCACCGGGGAGCGGCCGTAGCCGGGGAGGTCGGGTGCGAGCACGTCGATCCCGCGCTCGGCGAGCTGCGAGGCCACCGGCCACAGCGCGGCGGCGTGCGCGCCCGCACCGTGCACGGCGAGCACCCGCACGGGCGAGTCCGGACGCCGCGCCCGCAGGCGTCGGACAGCGTCCGGGCCCCGCCACGGCCACAGGTCCGCCTCGGGCTCGACCATGCGCGCGCGGCGCGGGGCGGAGAGGAAGCCGGCATAGGGTGCCATGTCCTGGTGCACGGCGGCGGGGTCCACCGCCTGCTCGGGATCGTCGCTGCGAGGCCAGGGGTCCGGCGACGCCCCGTCCCTGCGCACGTGCTCTCCGGTCATGGCGTCTCCTCTCGGGGCGTCCGCGCTCAGCGGGCGCCGGGGTCGGGACCGGCGGGTCCCGGGCTCGGCTCGTCGTCGCGTCGGGCGTCCTGCTGATCCTCCCGGGCGTCCTGCCGGGCGAGGTCCGCGAACACGCCGCCGCGCGCGAGCAGCTCCTCGTAGGTGCCGCGCTCGACGATCCTCCCCCGCTCCATCACGACGATCTGGTCGGCGTGGCGGACGGTGGAGAGGCGGTGGGCGATCGAGACGGTGGTGCGTCCCCGCGCGACCGCGTCGAGCGCCCCGGACATCGCCCGCTCCGTGGCGACGTCGAGGGCCGAGGTCGCCTCGTCCAGCAGCAGCACCGGCGGGTCGCGGAGGATCGTGCGTGCGAGCGCGAGGCGCTGCTTCTCCCCGCCGGAGAAGCGGTAGCCCCGCTCGCCCACGACCGTCGCGTAGCCGTCCGGGAGGGCGGCGATGTGGTCGTGGATCTGGGCGATGCGGCAGGCGGCGACGAGCTCCGCGTCGGAGGCGTCCGGGCGGGCGAAGCGCAGGTTCTCGGCGATGGTGGCGTGCAGGAGGTAGGTCTCCTGGGTGACCACGCCGATGCTCGCGGCGAGAGAGGACAGCGTGATCTCCCGCAGGTCGTGGCCGTCCAGGGTGATCCGGCCGTCGGTCGGCTCGTAGAGCCTCGCCATGAGATAGCCGGTGGTGGTCTTGCCCGATCCGGTCGCGCCGACGAGGGCCGTGTGCTTCCCGGCCGGGACCACGAGGTCAAGGTGCGCGAGCGCCGGCTCCTCGGCGCCGGGATAGGCGAAGGTGACGTCCTCGAAGCGGATCTCGCCGCGCACCCGGGCGGGGTCCAGGGCGATCGCGCCGTCGGCGTCGGCGATGAGGATCGGGGCGTCGAGATACTCGAAGACCCGCGTGAACAGGGCGAGGGAGCCGTTGACCTGGGTCGCGACCCGCAGCAGGCCGTTGATCTGCGGGAACAGGGAGGACTGCAGGGCGATGAAGGCGACGAGGGTGCCGATGGTGATGCCGCTGCCGTCGGGGTCGGCGAACAGCAGGTGCCCGCCCAGGAAGTAGGTCAGCGCCGGGAAGAGCGCCATGATCGTGGTGAACACGGCCATCTGCCAGCGCCCGGCCATCTGGGAGCGGACCTCGAGGTCTGCGAGCTCGCGGGAGTCGTCGGCGAAGGCGCTGCTGAGCGTCTCGGTGCGTCCCATCGTCACCCCGAGCAGGATCCCGGAGACGGACAGGGACTCCTGGATCCCGGCGGAGAGGTCCGCGGCCTTCTCCTGCCGGGTGCGGACGATGGTGCGGCGGCGCCGGCCCACGCGCCGGTTCATCCAGACCGCGAAGGGCAGGGCGATCAGCGAGAACAGCGTGAGCCGCCAGTCCATCGCGATCATGGCGACCAGCGCCATCGCGACCCCGGCGCCGGAGGAGACGATCTGGGTCATCACGGAGGTGACCACGGACTGCATCGACCCGATGTCGGAGAAGATCCGCGACTGGATCTCGCCGGTGCGGGTGCGGGTGAAGAATCCCAGCCCCATCCGCTGCAGGTGGGAGTAGACCGCCACGCGCAGGTCGTG
This sequence comes from Brachybacterium sp. SW0106-09, assembly GCF_001293905.1. Taxonomy (NCBI): domain Bacteria; kingdom Bacillati; phylum Actinomycetota; class Actinomycetes; order Micrococcales; family Dermabacteraceae; genus Brachybacterium; species Brachybacterium sp. SW0106-09. The sequence goes on along the minus strand of NZ_BCAK01000018.1, from coordinate 35,236 downwards.
CATCACCGACTGGCCCACGCGGGCCGAGAGCATCGACTGGGTGACGCCGAGGGCGCTCGCGACGACCGTGACGGCGATGAGCCCGCCGACGGACCAGGCGAGCACGTCGGCGCGCTGCTCGGGCAGGGCCACGTCGACGATCTCGCGGATCAGGAACGGGGAGACCACCCCGGCGGCCGCGGCGAGGACGATCAGCGAGAGCACGGCGGCGAGGGTGCCGCGGTAGGGGCGGAACAGGCCCAGCACCCGGCGCACATCGGGCTTCTGCCCGGGGGCGAGCTTCAGGTCGCCGCCGCCTCCCATGCCACCGCCCATGCCGCCGCCGGGCATCCCGCCGTAGGCCATCAGAGTCCCTGGTGGCGGGCCACCCGGTGGGCCGCGGCCTGGGCGAGGGGGCGCACGGTGACCAGGTCGAGGTTCACATGGTGCGGGGCGTTCAGGGCGTAGGAGACGACGTCGGCGCAGTCCTCCGCGGTCAGGGGCTGCTCGACCCCGTCGTAGACGGCGTCGGCCGCGTCCTGGTCGCCGAGGCGGACGAGGGAGAACTCCTCGGTGCGGACCATGCCGGGGGCGACCTCGATGACGCGCACCTTCTCGCCGTTCAGCTCGAGCCGCAGGGCGGCGGCGAGCATGTGCTCGCCGGCCTTGGCGGCGTTGTAGCCGGAGCCGCCGGGGTAGGCCTCGTGCCCGGCCACGGAGGTGACGAAGAGGAGGTCGCCGCGGCCGCTCGCCCGCACCGCGGGCAGCAGCGCGCGGGTGACGCGGACGGCGCCGAGCACGTTGATGTCGTACATCCGCTGCCACTTCTCGAGGTCGGCCTCGGCGGCGGTCTCGACGCCGAGGGCGCCGCCGGCGACATGGACGACGGCGTTCAGGCTCCCGTCGAAGAGCTCCTCGACGCGGGCGACGAGCGCGGCGACCGACTCGTCGGAGGTGACGTCCACGCCGAGGATCTCGCAGCCGGTCTCGGCGGCGAGCTCGGCCAGGCGCTCCTCGCGCCGGGCGACGGCCAGGACCCGCCAGCCGTCGGCGACCAGGCGGGCGGCGGTGGCGCGGCCGATGCCGGAGGAGGCACCGGTGACGACAGCGGTCAGAGGGGCATCGGCAGGGCTGTGAGCAGTCATGGTGCCGAGCCTACGTCGGCGCGGGCGGCGCGGGCACGGCCTTCCCGTCGGCGTCCGGGACGGCCGACCGGAGGACGGACGCGCCCGGACGACGGGAGCGGCCGACGGCGATGCCGTCGGCCGCTCCCGAGGGATGCGGGGCCTCAGACCCCGTGGACCTGCTCGTGCTGACCGGCGGCGAGGTCGCCCTCGATCCGGCCCTTCGAGAGCCGGGCCATGACCGCGGCGATCGCGCCGTCGCCGGTGACGTTGGTGGCGGTGCCGAAGGAGTCGATCGCGATGTAGGCGGCGATCATCAGGCCCACGGCCGCCTCGTCGAATCCGAGGATCGAGGAGAGCACGCCGGCGGCGGCCATGATCGCGCCGCCGGGCACGCCGGGCGCGGCGATCATCACGATGCCGAGCATGAACACGAAGCCCAGCAGCGCCGGGACGTTCAGCTCCATGCCGGTGACGATCATGATCGCGACGGCGAAGGTGGTGATCTTCAGGGTGGAGCCGGCGAGGTGGATCGTGGCGCCCAGCGGGATCACGAAGTCGGCGATCGCATCGGGGATGCCGTTGCGCTTGGTGCACTCGACGGTGACGGGGATGGTCGCGGCCGAGGAGCTGGTGCCCAGCGCCGTCATGTAGGCCGGGAGCATCCGGCCCAGCATCCGCAGCGGGTTACTCCCCATCGCGAGGCCTGCGACGCCGTACTGGGCCAGCAGCACCACCACGGTCATCGCGAAGACCAGCAGGATCACGGCGAGGAAGGTGCCGATGACGGTCCAGATCTGGCCGTTCATGGTCAGGCCCAGGAACATGCCGAAGATGTACAGCGGCAGCAGCGGCACGATGATCGCCTCGATGATCCGCACGATGATCGTGCGCAGCTGCTCGAAGGACTCCTGCAGGGCGCCCTTCTTCACGAGGGTCAGCCCGATGCCGAGGCAGAAGGAGAGCACCAGCGCCGTCATCACGTCGAACACCGGCGGGATCTCGATGTCGAAGTAGGCCGTGATCGCCGAGTCCTCGGGGTTCTCGAGCGTGCCGATGCTCGCGCCGTCCAGCATCCGCGGCAGCAGCACCAGGGAGATCCCGAGAGCGAACAGCCCGCACAGCACCGTGGAGAGATAGGCGATGCCGGTGGTGGCGGCGAGCATCTTCCCCGCGCCGCGGCCGAGCTCCGCGATCGCCGGGGTCACCAGGCCCACGATGATCAGCGGGATGAGGAAGCCGAGGAAGCCGGAGAAGATCCCGTTGAAGGTCGTGAAGACGCGGGCGATCGACTCGGGCATCACCAGGCCCAGACCGATCGCGAGCACGATCGCGACGAGGATCCGGGGCAGGAGGCCGAAGCAGGGACGACGAGGAGCCGCGGAGGGGGTGCCCGCGGCGGAGTCAGCGGCGCCGCGCGCCGCCGCGGGATCCTCCGCGGCGGAGTCGACAGCGCTGTCGAGATTCGAGTTCATGAGGGTCCGGTTCGCTGAGGAGGGACGGGGACCGGGACAGAGTAGACGGCCGACGCCCGCGGGCGCTCCACTGCAGGGAGGACCGTCCGAGCGCCGGAGGCGCCGACGGGGCCGAGGTGCAGGCCCGTGCAGCAGCCGCCTCTGTCTTGTGGCACGCCCCACAGCGCACTAAGGTTGATCGAGTGCCTGCTCACGGACGGATCGCCGCTGCCGCCTTCCGCCAGTACTCCACCTACCGGATGGCGACCGCCGCGGGCATCTTCACCAACACGATCTTCGGGTTCATCCGCGCCTCGATCATGTTCGCCGCGATCGGCACGGCGGGCGGCGAGCTCGGCGGGTACACGATGCTGCAGGCGGCGACCTATGTATGGCTGGGCCAGGCGCTGCTCGCCCCGATCGAGGCCTTCGGGACCCGGGAGGTGTCCCAGCGGGTCCACCAGGGCGACATCGCGGTGGACCTTCTGCGCCCCGTGGATCTGCTCAGCCTCCACTACGCGCAGAAGCTCGGCCGCGCGGCGTTCCTGCTGCTGGCCCGCGGCATCCCTCCGCTGGTGGTGGGCGCCCTGGTGACCGGGCTCGCCCTGCCCGAGCATCCGCTGTCCTACCTGCTCGGCGCCCTCTCGCTGCTGCTCGCGATCACGGTCGCCTTCCTCGCCGACATGATGGTGAACCTCGCCGCCTTCTGGCTGGTGGAGACCCGCGGGCTGACCGTCGTCTACAACGCGACGATGAACCTGCTCTCGGGCTTCCTCATCCCGATCGTGTGGTTCCCGGACTGGCTGCTGGCGATCGCTCGGGCGACCCCGTTCCCCTCGATGATCCAGACCCCGATCGACACCCTCTCGGGCCGCGTCCCGCCCGCCGAGGCGCTCGGACTGATCGGCGTGCAGATCGGCTGGACGGCGGTGCTGGCGCTCGCGGCCTGGGCGATGCTGCGCGCCGGCACCCGGAGCCTGGAGGTGCAGGGTGGCTGAGCAGGAGAGCCCGGGCGCCGTGAGCGCAGGGAGCCGAACGGGGGCGCAGGACCGCCCCGTCTCGACCGCGCGCATGGTCGCGACCCTCTACGGCTCGCGCCTGCGCTCGCAGGCGACCTTCCGCACCAGCTTCCTCGCCGACGTGCTCGGCCAGGTGCTGATCGTGGGCACCGAGTTCCTCGAGCTGTGGGTGATCCTCTCCCAGGTCGGCGTCCTCGGCGGGATGACGCTCTCGCAGGTCGCGGTGGTCTACGGGCTCGGCGCGCTCGCCTTCGGGATCGGAGACATGTTCTTCGGGGAGATCGACGGGCTCTCGGCGCAGATCCGCTCCGGGCGCCTGGAGACGCTGCTGATCCGCCCGGTGCCGCTGCTGCTGCAGATCTCGAGCCTGGACCTCTCGCTGCGACGCATCGGGAGGATCGCGGTGGGGCTCGGGATGTACGTGACCGCGCTGGCCATCGCGGGCTTCTCACCGACCCCGGCGCTGCTGCTGCTCGCGGTGCTGGCCCCGTTCGCCGGGGCGCTCATCTTCGGAGCGCTGTTCACGATGGCCGGGGCGCTGCAGTTCTGGCTGGTGGACGGGCGCGAGTTCGCCAATGCCTTCACCTACGGCGGCAACTACGTCGCCACCACCCCCGGCGCCGTCTTCGCCCTGCCGATGCGGGCCTTCTTCACCTTCGTGATCCCGGCGACCCTGATCGCCTACGCCCCCGCCCTCGCGCTGCTGGGTCTGCCCGGCCCCGCCCTGGTCCCGTCCTGGGCGGGCTGGGTCGGCCTGCCCGTGGCGCTCCTCGCCTGGACCATCGCCCTGATCCTCTGGCGCGCGGGGGTCCGTCGCTACACAGGAGCAGGTGGATGACCTCTCACCCCGTCCCGTCCCTCCCGACCCCGTCGGACCCGTCGGCCGCCCGCAGCCCCGACGTCGAGTCCTCCCCCGCGCTCGAGCTCGCGCAGCTGCGTCGTGACTACGTCGTGCGCGCCGCCGCCCCGGGCTCCCGCCGGCGCCTGCGGCAGCGGGTGCGGGCGGTCGACGAGATCTCGCTGCGCATCGAGCGCGGAGAGGCCGTCGGCTTCGTCGGCGCGAACGGCGCCGGGAAGTCCACCACCATCAAGATGATCACCGGCATCCTGCAGCCCACGGCGGGCTGCGTGCGGGTGCTGGGGCGCGACCCGGTGCCGGAGCGTCGGCGTCTCGCCCGCGAGATCGGGGTGGTGTTCGGGCAGCGCTCGCAGCTGTGGTGGGACCTGCCGCTGTGGGACAGCTACCGGATCCTCGGCGCGATGCACCGCCTGACCGATCGGGCTCTCGCCGCGCGCCTGGACCGGCTCGTGGAGGGGCTGGACCTCGCCGCGTTCCTGGACCGTCCGGTGCGTCAGCTGTCGCTCGGCCAGCGGATGCGCGGGGAGGTCGCCGCGGCGCTGCTGCACTCCCCGCAGCTGGTGGTGCTGGACGAGCCGACGATCGGGCTGGACATGGTCTCCAAGGAGGGGCTGCGGCGCTTCCTGCGCGAGGACCGGGCCGAGCGCGGCACCACCCTGTTCCTCACCACCCACGACATGGGCGACGTCGAGCGGCTGTGCGACCGGATCGTGGTGGTCGCCTCCGGGCAGGTCGCCTACGACGGCGCGCTCGCCGGCTTCCGGGAGCGGCTCGGCTCGCCGCGCGAGCTCGTGCTCGACCTCGCCGCGCCGCGTCTCGAGGCGCTCGCGCTGCCCGAGGGGGCGAGGACCCTCGCGATCGAGGCGGAGGGGATCCGTCACCGGATCGCGTTCTCCGGGGCGGAGCTGACCGTGCCGGCGCTGCTGACCCGGATCGGCGCCCAGGCCGAGGTGCAGGACCTCTCCCTCACCGAGCCGGCCGTCGAGGACCTCGTGCGGCGCATCAACGCCGGGGACCGTCCGGGCTGACGACGGCGGACTCGCCGGCGCCATCCTCCCCGGACCGGCCCGGCCGACGCCGCACCGGGCGCGCCCCTTCGTTCATGCGGGGACACACCGTGCGCCGCGACCTGCGCTGATGCACACTGGTCCCCGGGGGATACTGAGAGATCCCGTCTCCCGCCCGGCAGTCCCCGCCGCGGCAGGGCACGGCGCGAGAGAAGGAGGACCATGGCCCGCTCCTACGCCACCGTCGGACAGATGCTCACCTACGCCGTCGAGCGCACGGTCAACGCCCCGGAGAGCGCCGAGCGCACCGAACGGCCCGTGCGCGCCGACGCGATCCTCCGCCACATGCTCGAGTTCGTGCTGATGGCCCCGCGCAGCCGCCGTGCGTTCCTGCGCACCGTGCTCCGGACCGAGCGCGCCACCGGCAGCATCGTCGCCGCGCCGCGCCTGCACCGCCATTCCCCCGACCTGGTCGCCGAGATCCTCCCGTCCTCCCCCGAGTCCGACGACGGCGCCCGCCTCGGCATCGTGGTGAGCACGGAGGGGCTGCTGCGCACCACCCAGCTCGAGAAGCACCTGGCCGCGCTCGGCACCTCGACGCACCACCTGCTGCTGGCGGTCTCGCGCCGCAGCGACCTCGTCGGCGGCGAGGAGCAGCTGCCCGAGCGGGTGCAGGCCACGAGCTGGCGCTCCCTCGCCCGGCGGATGTCGAAGGCCGACCCCGGCCATCAGGCGCTGTGGGAGACGATCGGGGAGATCGGCGAGAACTCGGGCCGGCCCATCGTGCAGTACCCGGTGGAGGCGAAGCGGCTGCTGACCAAGAAGTCGGTCGCCCGGGAGTTCCGCGGCCACCTCGACGTCATGCACCGCGCCTCCCGCGACCTGCTGGGCACCAGCCCGCACTTCTCGACCCGGCGCGGCCAGACCGACGCGCACCTCCAGGCGGGGGTGCGCCTGCACCGCACCGGCCTCGAGTTCGGCGAGGTCGAGCAGGGCACGCCCGTGCACCTCCAGCGCGCCGGCCACGAGCCGGTGCCGCTGGGCATCGGCCTGCCGCGCACCGACGAGGAGAGGGCCGAGGCCGCGGAGCGCCTGGAGTCCCTCGCCCGGCGCACGGCCTGGCGCACCGACGAGGGCGCGCTGCCCGCGACGCCGGAGCTGATCGGCGCCCCCGCCTCCCCGGAGGTGGAGGGGGCGCGTCTGCTGCTGTGGGCGGTGCTGAACCCGATGCTGCTGCGGGATCGCGGCTTCGATCTCGCGCCCGCCCGGCGCCAGCCGGCGCTGACCGCGACCACGATGGGGCTGCGCCTGCTCCATCGCGGCGACGAGACCGGGACCACCTACCGGATCTGGGTGGGCGGCGAGCGGGACTGGACCCATCTGATCCCGAAGGTGACGCGCGAGGCGACGGCGGACCGTCCGGAGGAGACCTATGCGGTGGCGCCCCGCAAGAGCCAGTCCACCGCGGACTTCGTCTGGGAGGTCCACCGGGCGCTGCGCTCGCTGACGATCCCGTGATCTCGCGGCCCGTGCTCGTCAGCCCCGTGCCCCGTCGGCACGCCGGTTCCGCGTGGCCGGCCGGCCCGGCATGACCCGTCGGCCCCGCCGCGGGGTGCTCGGATGCGCGAGGATGGGGTCATGGATGCTTCGAGCGAGACCCCGGTGACGCACGGCGAGTACAAGGTCCGCGGCGGCAAGCTCGTCGCCGTCGACGTCACCGCCCAGGACGGCCGGATCGCCTCCGCGCACGTGTTCGGCGACTTCTTCCTCGAGCCCGACGACGCGCTCGAGGAGCTGAACGCAGCGCTCGAGGGCATGCCCACCGATGCGACCGCCGCCGAGCTCGGCGCCGCGATCACCGACCGCCTCGCCGCCCTCCCCGAGCCGGTGGAGATGATCGGCTTCGACGCCGAGGCGGTCGCGATCGCCGTGCGGCGCGCGCTCGGGCACGCCTCGAGCTGGGACGACCTCACCTTCGACGTGATCCCGCCCGTCGTCCTTCCCCCGGTGATGCACGTGGCGCTCGACGAGGTGCTGCCGAAGGAGGTCATCGCCGGGCGGCGCCGCCCCCACCTCAGGATCTGGGACTGGGACTCCTCGCTGGTGGTGATCGGCTCCTACCAGTCGCTGCGCAACGAGATCGACACCGAGGGCGCCGCGAAGCACGACATCGGGGTGGTGCGCCGCATCACCGGCGGCGGCGCGATGTTCATGGAGCAGGGCAACTGCATCACCTACTCCCTCGTGGTGCCGACCTCGCTGGTGGAGGGGCTGAGCTTCGAGCAGGCCTACGCGTATCTCGACGACTGGGTGATGGGCGCCCTCGCGGAGATCGGAGTGAGGGCCCACTACGTTCCGCTGAACGACATCGCCTCCGAGCAGGGCAAGATCGGCGGCGCCGCCCAGCGCCGCTTCGCCGGCGGCGTGCTGCTGCACCACGTGACGATGAGCTACGACATCGACGCGGACAGGATGGGCGAGGTGCTGAGGATCGGCCGCGAGAAGCTCTCCGACAAGGGCACCCGCAGCGCGAACAAGCGCGTGGACCCGATGCGCTCCCAGACGGGTCTCGCGCGCGAGCAGATCATCGGCGGGTTCCTCGAGTTCTTCCGCGCCCGCTACGACACCGTCGACTCGAGCTACACCGAGGACGAGCTCGCGAAGGCGGGCGAGCTGGTGGAGACCAAGTTCGGCACCGAGGAGTGGACCGCGCGGGTGCCGTGAGGCGAAGTAGGCGCGAGCGATCCCGCGAGACCCTACGATGAGCCGTGCTCAGCTACCTCCTCGCCCCGCGCTCGACGGTGCTCGACCTGCTCGCAGGCGACGACGACGCCTCCGTCGGCCCCGAATCCGCGACGGGCTGGACCGTCGCCTGGTTCGAGGATCCGGATCTCATCGAGGAGATCAGGACCGCGATCCTGGTGGACGAAGCGGGCGAGGTGGAGATCGCTCTCGGCGTCCGGCGTGACGGGGTGACCCGCTCCTGGTCGTGGGCCGTGGACGAGGACGAGAAGTGCGTCGACGATGCCGACGGCATCGTCGAGGTCGGTGACGGCGAGAGTCTGGCCGACGAGGACGGGGCAGCGCGTGAGCTCGCCGCCGCGCTCGGGGCACCGGACGAGATCCGGTCGGCACTGCGAGAGCTGCTCGCCCAGCGCAGGGAGCCGGACAGCTTCGTCGACCGGCTCGCCACGCTCACCGGCCTCCCCGCGCCCTCGCCCCCGCATCCTGTACGCGCACTCGTGCTCTCCCGGACCACGCCCGCCGCGACGCGCCTGACCGGTCAGATCGCCGCGACCGGGCTGGGAGACATCGCGCTGGCCGACCTCGGGGATGGCTGGTCCGGCCTGCTGATGCTCGAGAATCCTGATCTCGGCCCCCAGCTGGCGGATGCCGTCGGGCGCTTCATCGCTGCACAGGGGCTGCGCTCGCGGAAGAAGCGGGCGCTGCTGCTGTGGCGCGGCGAGAACGGCGCAGCCGGGTTCGAGCTGCACCGCGGAGAGAACCTGTACGCCGCGCACTCCTGGGGCACCGGATGGACCGACATCGTCAGCGCCGAGCTGTCGGTGCGCGACGCCTTCGCCGAGGAGCTGCTCGTGCTCGCCCCTGATGCGCCAGAGCATCGTCCGCGCCTGCGCTCGCTGATGCGTGCTGACACCCGGGATCGCGACCCGCTCGCAGAACTCGTCGACCTCCTCGATCTGCCGTCCGACGCGATCGCCGTGCTGGATCCGGGGGTGGACGGTACAGCGGCGGCGCCTTGGGACGACCCGCCGGTGCCGCTCGAGCTGCTCGAGCCGGCCGGGCTCGGACGCTTCCTCCGCGGCCTCGTGACCGGTCGCGGCCTGCCGCCGCTCGCGCCCCGCTGGGTCCTGCGCGCCTATGGGGCACTCTGCGCCTCGCTCTCGCTGCTGAGCGCCCTGTGGGCCGCGACGAAGACGTTGGTCGTCGCGACTGACGGCGCCATCGTGGATCAGCCGACGGCCACCGCCGGGGACTGGATCTTCCTGTGCGTCGCCGTCGTCGCCACCGTCGTCAACGCGGTGATCGCCGCCGGGTCCTTCCTCCAGGCCCGCGCAGCGGAGTGACGGCGTCCGTCGAGGGAGTGCTGACGGACGAGCAGGTTCCGACCGGCCGCCGTCCCGGGCATGCGCGAGAGCGCTCACACTGCTGACGCCTGCGTTGCACGGGGGCGCAGACCTGGAACAATGACCCCATGACCGACACCGCATCGCGCCCTGACGCCCAGACCTCGATCCCCGATCGCCCCTCCCTCGAGGGCCTCGAGGAGAAGTGGGACGGCGTATGGAGCGAGCAGCAGCTCTACGCCTTCGATGAGGACACCACCCGTGACCAGGTGTTCAGCGTCGACACCCCGCCGCCCACGGCGTCGGGCTCGCTGCACATCGGTCACGTGTTCGGCTACTCGCAGGCCGACATGATCGTGCGCTACCAGCGCATGCGCGGCAAGAACTGCTTCTACCCGCTGGGCTGGGACGACAACGGCCTGCCCACCGAGCGCCGCGCCCAGAACTACTACGGGGTGCGCTGCGATCCCTCGCTGCCCTACGACCCGGACTTCACGCCCCCGATGGAGGGCGGCTCGAACAAGTCCTCCAAGGCTGCGAACCAGGTACCGATCTCCCGCCGCAACTTCATCGAGCTGTGCGAGAAGCTGACCACGATGGACGAGAAGTCCTTCGAGGAGGTCTTCCGCACCCTGGGTCTGTCGGTGGACTGGAACCACAGCTACCAGACGATCGACGCCCACTCCCGCGCCACCTCGCAGCGCGCCTTCCTCGAGAACCTCGAGGCCGGGCAGGCGTACCAGTCCGAGGCCCCCACCATGTGGGACGTCACCTATCGCACCGCCGTCGCGCAGGCGGAGCAGGAGGACCGCGACCGCGAGGGCGCCTACCACCGCATCGGCTTCACCCGCCCCGACGGCGAGAAGGTCTTCATCGAGACCACCCGCCCCGAGCTGCTCCCTGCCTGCGTGGCCCTGGTCGCCCACCCCGACGACGAGCGCTACCAGGACCTGTTCGGCACCACCGTCACCTCTCCCCTGTTCGGGGTGGAGGTGCCCGTGAAGGCGCACCCGCTGGCCCAGGCGGACAAGGGCGCCGGCATCGCGATGATCTGCACCTTCGGCGACTCCACCGACGTGATCTGGTGGCGCGAGCTGGAGCTGCCCACCCGCTCCGTCGTCGGCCGCGACGGCCGCTTCCTGCCCGAGGCGCCGTGGATCTCCACCGACGAGGGCCAGGCCGCCTACGCCGAGCTCGCGGGGCTGACCGTGTTCAGCGCGCAGAAGCGCGTGGTCGAGATGGTCACCGAGTCCGGCGACCTCGTCGGCGAGCCGAAGAAGATCTCCCACCCGGTGAAGTTCTACGAGAACGGCGACAAGCCGCTCGAGTTCGTCACCAGCCGCCAGTGGTACCTCACCAACGGCGGCCGCGACTCCTCCGAGGGCGGGCTGCGCGACGAGCTCATCGCCCGCGGCAAGGAGCTCACCTGGCACCCCGCCTACATGGAGTCCCGCTACCGCAACTGGGTGGAGGGCCTGGCCGGCGACTGGCTGATCTCCCGCCAGCGCTTCTACGGCGTGCCCTTCCCGGTCTGGTACGGCGTGGGCGAGGACGGCGAGACCGACTACGACACGGTGCTCACCCCGTCCGTCGACGAGCTCCCGATCGATCCGACGATCGACGTGCCGGCCGGCTTCACCGAGGAGCAGCGGGGCCAGGCCGGCGGTTTCGTCGCCGACCCCGACATCCTCGACACCTGGGCGACCTCGTCCCTGTCCCCGCAGCTCGCGGGCGGCTGGAATTCGGACGACGGGGAGGACGGGCTGTTCTCCAAGATCTTCCCCATGGACCTGCGCCCGCAGGGCCACGACATCATCCGCACCTGGCTGTTCTCCACGGTCGTGCGCTCCCACCTGCAGCAGGACGCGCTGCCGTGGAAGCACGCCTCGATCAACGGCTGGATCCTGGACCCCGACCGCAAGAAGATGTCGAAGTCCAAGGGCAACGTGGTCACCCCGATCGGCCTGCTGCAGCAGCACGGCTCCGACGGCGTGCGCTACTGGGCGGGCCGTGCGCGTCAGGGCGTGGACACCGCCTTCGACGAGGGGCAGATGAAGATCGGCCGACGCCTCGCGATCAAGATCCTCAACGCCTCGAAGTTCGCGCTCGGCTTCGGCGAGGCTCCCGCGGACCCGTCGGGCCGTCTCGCCGCGGATCCGGCGGCGGTCACCGATCCGCTGGACCGGGCGCTGCTCGCGCAGCTCGCGGACGTGGTCGACCAGGCCACCACCGCGAACGAGCACATGGACTACGCCCGTGCCCTCGAGGCCGTCGAGCCGTTCTTCTGGGCGTTCTGCGACGACTACATCGAGCTGGTCAAGGAGCGCGCCCACGGCAACTCCCCGGCCGGCGAGGCCGGTGCCGCCTCCGCGCGGGCGGCGCTCGCGATCGCGCTCGAGGTGCTGCTGCGCCTGTTCGCGCCGGTGATCGTGTTCGCGACCGAGGAGGTCTGGTCGTGGTGGCGCGGCGGCTCCGTGCACACCCAGCCCTGGCCGGAGTCCGCGCCGCTGCGCGAGGCCGCCCAGGGCCAGGACTCCGCGCTCGTGGACTCCGTCGCCCAGGCCGCGATCGTGGTGCGCCGCATCAAGTCCGACGCGAAGGTCTCCCAGAAGACCCCGATCCTCGCCGTGACCGTCGAGGCTCCCGAGGCGGCGCTCGCGCACCTCGAGGCCGCCGCGGCGGACCTCACGGCGCTCGGCCGGATCGAGAAGCTCGAGCTGGTCGCCGGGGCGGGCGAGGAGATCACCACCCGCGACGTCGAGCTGGGCGAGCCGCCGGTCAAGCAGCCGCGCAGCAAGGCCTGAACGACCGGACGCGGGAGGAGCGCGGGCCATGCAGATCCGCACGTACCGCTCCGGGGTCAACCGGATGTTCCTGTGGATGGGCGTGGCCCTCGTCGTGGTCGCGGTCCTGCTCTTCGGCGCGGTGCCGGTGCTCGGCTGGTCCCTCACGCGCAGCCCCGCCCTGCTCGGGATGCTGCTCGGCCTGCCGGTGTTCGGCCTCGCCGGGGCGGTGATGGCGCTGGTCGGGGCGCGGCGCCGCGTGCTCGTCGGACCGGACCGGGTGACCTGGTACGGGGTGCTCGGGGCCCCGAGCGTCGTCCTGTTCTCGGAGGTCGCCCACGTCGAGGTGCCCTCGGGGCGCCGGGGTCCCCGCGCCGTCGCGCTGCATCGCCGCGACGGCAGGGTGCAGGTGATCGGCGCGCTGGCCATGTCCTCGGGAGAGGGCGGCAACAGCGCGGACGGCGCCTACCGGGAGGCGGCGAGCGACCTCGTCGCCTCGCATGCCCGGTGGTGGGCGCTGGCCCGGGGCCCTCAGCAGGGACGGACGCCGGGACGACGCTGACCCGCCGCCGCTGACTGCAGGGCCTCGGAGCCGCGAGCGACCGCGAGGTGGCCGGCGGAGAGGCCGGTATCGCTCAGAACGGCCACTTGTCGGAGACGTAGTCCGTGGCCCCCTGGAACGCTCCGGAGGCGTCGCCGATCGCGTCGTCGATGTCGTAGTCGCCCGGGGTGAAGGTGTTCACGATCTGGTTCGGATGGACCGCCACGGTGGTGGAGCCGCCGAGCCCGAGCTCGACCGCGAGCGAACCGGCGACGCTGACGGAGATCTCGTCGGTGGAGATCGTCTGCCCCGCGCCCGCCCCGACCCCGTAGCCGGCCTTCTCGCTGATGGAGGTCGAGCCGGAGAACCATCCGCCGGGCGAGGTGGATTCGAAGGTCTGGGTCGCCTGCGCCCCGGCGAAGGCGCGGGCGTCGAAGCCCTGGCTGAAGCCGTTGACCTGACCGTCTTCGTTGCGCGTGACGTGCGAGTACGCGTTCGCGCTGGCGTTCGCGCCGGCGTAGAGGTCCTGCCGGATGGTCCCCGAATTGCCGAGCGGGCCGTCGACGGTGGCGTACTGCGAGGAATAGGCGCCGAGCCCGGCGCGGGCTCCGGCGGCGACGCCGTCCGGTCCGACGGTGCCTCCGGCCTCCGCGTAGCCCTCCGCCCCTACCCGGGCGCCGGCCTGGATCCCGGTCCCGAGAGGCCCGTCGAGGCGGTCGTCGATGCCGATCTCGGCGCTGCCCCGCGCACCGACGGTCCCGGTCACGTTGCCGTACGGATCGGTGGTGACGTTGGTGCCGGCGCTGTAGTCGTACCCCGCGTACCCGTCGAGGAATCCGTAGCTCTCGTCGATCTCGCGCCCGTCCCACAGCGAGTCGCCACCGGTGATCTGCTCGCCGATCGGTCGGTCGTCCCCGTACTTCGCGCCGCGCGAGGTGAAGCCGGGATCGCCGAAGAACTCCTGCGGCCCATCGCCGTCGCCGCCGGTGAACCAGTCCTCGAGGTCCTTGCGGAGGCGGTCGATGACGCCCGGGGTGAGGGGCAGCCCGGGGATCGGCGCGGGCAGGGGCATCAGCGGGCCCGGGAAGGGCATCGGGAACAGGTCGCGCAGGACGTCCAGCAGGCCGCCTCCGTCCCCGGCGGAGGCCTCGTCCTGCTCCTCGGCGTGGCGGCGGATCTCCTCGCCGCGGCCCTGGAGGTCCTCCGCCTTCGCGCGCAGGCCGGGCGCGATCACGCCGTGCCAGAGGGCGCGGAACGCCACCGCGTCCGGTCCCATCCACGGCACGGAGTCGATGAGCCGGGTGGTCGCGTCGGTGATCTCGTCGACCGTCCGCGATCCCTGCTCGAAGGCGGTCCCCTGCTGCCGCATCTGCTCCGTGTCGCCGCCCTGGAAGCCCGCCATCATCTCTCCCCCGAAGTCCTCGTGCGACCGGACCGTGTCCGGTCCTGCCCCCACCCCTCTGATCCTGTCGACCGAGCTGGGCACGGCGACGCAGCTCAGCATAGGCAGACCGCACGGCGTCGACCATGGGGAGCACTCCCCATCGGCGGGCCCCGGGGCCCGCCGTGCTGCCACGACGGCGAGCACGAGAGGTGACCGCGTGGAGCTCGTCGCCCCGCGCTAGGGTGGGCGGGCCGTCGTCCTCGACCAGCAGGGAGCTCCATGTGCACGCCGTGATCCGCAGCGCCGGCGCGCAGATCAACCTCGTCGTCGGCCCCATGGTCGCTCTGATCGGCGTGGCCGCGCTGCTCACCGGGGTCGTCCTGTCGATCGTGCTGGAGACGGCCTGGTTCCTGATGTTCCTGATCCCGGCGGCGATGGGGATCGGCGCCGGACTGCTCCTCCTCCGCGGCGCCCGCAGGTCCCGCCTGCAGATCGACCCGGAGGGCTTCACCTGGTGCGGGTTCGCCGGCGCGGAGCAGTCGCTGCGCTGGCAGGAGATCCACCAGCTGCTGCCGCCCCCGCCCGCGAGCCGACGGGTGGTCGCGATCGCGCAGCTGCGCGACGGACGCCAGGTCGAGGTGCGGGCGCTGTGGGAATCGCCGACCTCCCCGGCCGTGCTGCTCGGGCCCTCGGACCACAGCCGCGCCCAGAACACCCTGCTCGGCGCGCACCGCGCCTGGCTCGCCGGCCACCGCTGACGCCCGCGGCGCGGCAGAGCCCGCCCCTGGAGGTCAATGCTCCACCAGGCTGCGGCCGAGGCGGGCGGTGCACCCGGGCGCGTCACGGCCCGCGCTCAGCGCACGATCTCCCGGTGCCCGGCGTCCACGCGACGGGTCCAGCCGCGGCCGTCGAGATGCTCGAGCAGCGGGATCGCGACGCGGCGCGTCGTCCCCAGAGCCTGGCGGGCCTCGCTGGTGGTGAAGGGCTGCTCGAGCCGGGCCAGCTCCCGCATCGCGAGCGCGGGCGCGGCGGGCAGCAGCACGACCTCGTCGGGCAGCCGCAGCAGCCGGCCCTGCGCCGCGGCGGCGGCGAGCTCGCGGGCGCCGAGGCGGAGAGCGGCGAGGTCCTCGGCCTCCGGGGCGCGGAAGGGCGTCTCTGCGAGCCGTCGTTCGAGCTGTGTGACCCCGGACTCGGCGGCGCCGAGACCTGCGACGGCGGCAGGGTCCTTCACCCGGCCGGCCTCGAGCGTGAGACCGGCGGCGGCCATGACCGCGTCGAGCAGCTCCGGGGCGGGCAGCGCCAGCGCGTCGGCGGCGGCCTTGCGGGGCAGGCCGGCGGAGAGCGGATCGGCCTGCACGGCCTCGGCGACGAGGGCGGTCAGCATCTCCCGCCAGTCGGCGAGCGCCCGAGCGTCGACGAGCTGCTCGCCGCGGCGCTCCACCCCGTCGGGCAGCTCCTCGGGGACGGCGAGGCCGTAGCGGCGCAGCACCTGCTCGCTCACGGCGCCGCGGCGTGCGACCTCCCCGGCGAGGTCCCCGCCCGCGGGCATCGCCTCGAGCACGGCCTGGCGCCGGCGGCCGTCGCCGCGCCGCGCCGGGGCGGGCGGGTCGACGTCGAGGACGCGAACCCCGCTGCGCACAGCGTGGCTGCCGCTGCCGCGCAGCACGAGCGCATCGCCGACGGCCAACGGCAGCGGCCGCTCGAGGGTGAGCCGGGCATGCTCCTCGCCGAAGGGGCGCACCCGCGCGGTGACCTGGGCGGTGCCGAGGTGGGCGATCAGCTCGCCCGGGGCGCCCGCGAGGTCCTCGCCGGTGGTGCGGCGCACGTCGACCTGGGTGCTGAGGTGCCACGCCCCGGGGGTGATCAGCGCGTCGCCGCGACCGACCTGCTCCGCGTCGACACCGCGGAGGTTCACCGCGGCGCGGCTGACGGGGCCGAGCTCGGCGAGCCCTCCGCCGCGGGACTGCAGACCGCGGACCTGCACCTCGGTCCTTTGGTCTCCGGGCGCTGCGCCGCCGTGCGTGCCGATCAGCTCCAGCCGGTCCTCGCGGCACAGGGTGCCGGCGGCGAGGGTCCCGGTGATCACGGTGCCGGCGCCGGAGACGGTGAAGGCGCGGTCCACCCACAGCCGCACCCGCTGCCCGGGGTCGGGACGGCGTGCGGCGGCGACGAGCTCGTCGAGCTGCACGCGCAGCGCGTCCATCCCCTCCCCGGTCACGGCGGAGACCGCGAGAGCGGGCGCGGCGGCGAGTCCGGTGCCGGCGAGCTCCGTGCGGGCCTGGGCGATGACCTCCGGGACCCTGTCGGGAGCGAGGTCGGCGCGGGTGATCACGAGCAGGCCCTGGTCGATGCCGAGAGCGGCGACGGCGTCGCGGTGGTCGCTGGACTGCGCCTGCCAGCCCTCGTCGGCCGCGACGACGAAGCAGACGATGGGGGCGGGGCCGATGCCGGCGAGCATGTTGCCGAGGAACCGCTCGTGGCCGGGCACGTCGACGAAGGAGACCTCCTGGCCGGAGGGCAGGACGGTCCAGGCGAAACCGAGGTCGATCGTGAGGCCGCGCCGCTTCTCCTCGGCGAGGCGGTCCGGCTCGATGCCGGTCAGCGCGCGGATCAGGGTGGACTTGCCGTGGTCGACGTGCCCGGCGGTGGCGATGACCTGCATCATCGCGCAGGATCCTGAGCGGAGGCGTGCGCGGAGGCGTCCTCGGGGCGACGGCGGTTGTCGCGGTCGCGCAGCCGCTCCCGCGCCGCGGCGACGGCGCCGACCAGCGTGTCCTCGTGCTCGGCGGGCACGCAGCGCAGGTCCAGCAGGCAGGCGCTGCCCTGGACGGTGCCGACGACGGCCGGGTCCCCGGTGCGGAGCTCCGCGGCCAGCTCCTCCTCGAGCGCGATCGCCCAGCCGGGCAGCGGCACCTCGGCCCCTCCCCCGCCGCCGACGCGGCCGTCATGGGCGACGGTGCGGCCGCCGAGCCGGGCCGCGAGCGCGTCGGTCCGCTCCCGCAGCGTGTCCGGGTCCGTGCGCAGCGCCGCGAGGACGGGCGGGACGGGACCGGCGAGGGTCGCCTCGATCGCGGCGAGCGCGAGCTTGTCGGCGCGGACCGCACGGGCCAGCGGGTGTCGGGCGAGGCGCGCGATCACCTCGCGTCGGCCCAGCAGGATCCCGGCCTGCGGACCGCCGAGGAGCTTGTCGCCGCTGGTGATGACCACGTCGGCGCCCGCGGTGAGGGCCGAGGCGGCATCGGGCTCGTCGGGCAGCGCGGTCTCGGGGCGCAGCAGTCCCGAGCCGAGATCGGCGATCAGCGGCAGCCCGTGCTCGTGCGCGAGCGCTGCGAGCTCGGCGATCCCGACCTCGCTGGTGAAGCCCTCGATGCGGTAGTTGCTGGTGTGGACCTTGAGGATCGCGCCGACGGACGGCTCGTCCGCGGGAGCCGGCTGCGCGCCCGGCCCCGGGGCGGCGGCGCCCTGCTCCCCGCCGGCGCCGGCCGTGAGCGCCTCGCGGTAGTCGCTCGCATGGGTGCGGTTGGTGGTGCCGACCTCTCGCACCCGCGCCCCGGCGGAGGCGACGAGCTCCGCGAGCCGGAACCCGGCCCCGATCTCGACGAGCTCCCCGCGGCTCCACAGCACCTCGCGGCCCGCGGCGAGCGCGGTCGTGGCCAGCAGGAGGGCGGCCGCGCCGTTGTTCACCACGAGCGCGTCCTCCGCCGCGGGGCAGGCGGCCAGCAGCGCGGCCCGCGCGCCGGCGCCGCGGCGGGAGCGGGCGCCGGTGGCGAGGTCGAACTCGACGTCGGTGTACCCGGCGGCGTCCTGGACCGCCTGCCGGGCCGCGGCCGAGAGCGGGGCCCGGCCGAGGTTGGTGTGGACGATGACGCCGGTCGCGTTCAGCACCGGGCGCAGCGAGGAGGCGCTGTGCTCCCCGAGGGAGGCGAGCACCGCGGCGGCCACGTCCTCCGGGACGATCTCGCCGCGGCGGGCCCGGTCCTGGGCGGCGCGGACCAGGTCGTGCACCACGCGCTCCCCCATCGCGCCGCTCGCCGCGGCGACCTCGGGCAGGGCGAGCAGGCGATCCGTGCGCGGGATCCGCCGACGCGGGTCCTCCGCGTCGCTCGGGGACTGGGGCACGGGACCTCCTGCGCACGGGATCGGAGCGTCCGCCCGGCGGCGGACGGCAGACTTGGCGGAGGCGGACGGGAATCGAACCCGCCAGACCGAGATGCTCGGTCTCACCAGTTTTGAAGACTGGGGCGCCCACCAGGACACGTACGCCTCCGCGGGCGACGATATCACCGCCGGACCTGGGACGACGCTCGCCCTCCCCGGGCGGCCCGGGCTAGGGTCGGGCCATGAGCGACTCCCCCATCCAGCCCCTGGCCCGCCCCGAGATCCGCCTGACCACGATGGCGCACGGAGGCGGCTGCGCCTCGAAGATCCCGCCGGGCGAGCTCGAGGAGGTCGTCTCCTCCCTCGCCGGGCAGCAGTACGACCAGGTGATCGTGGGCCTGGACGACGGGGACGACGCCGCCGCCGTGCGGATCGGCGGGCCCGACGGCGACACGGCCGTGCTCTCCACCGCGGACTTCTTCACCCCCGTGGTCGACGACGCCCACGACTGGGGCCGGATCGCGGCCGCGAACGCGCTCAGCGACATCTACGCGATGGGCGGCGACCCCGTGGTCGCGATCAACCTCGTCGGCTGGCCCCGCGAGGTCCTGCCCTACGAGCTGCTGCAGGAGGTGCTCGCCGGCGGTCTCGCGATCGCGACGGAGGCCGGGGTGCCGGTCATCGGCGGGCACTCGGTCGACGATCCCGAGCCCAAGTACGGCATGGCCGTCACCGGCACCGCCCGCCCGGACCGTCTGCTGCGCAACGACGCCGCGGAGGCAGGCCTGCCGATCACGCTGACCAAGCCGCTCGGGGTGGGCCTGCTGAACAACCGCATGAAGTCCACCGGCGAGGCCTCCCCCGCCGCGGTCGAGGTGATGACGACCCTGAACCGGGACGCCTCGAAGGCCGCGCTCGAGGCCGGGGCGAGGGCCGCGACCGATGTGACGGGCTTCGGCCTGCTGGGCCACCTGTACAAGATGGGCCGCGCATCCGGGGTCGGGATGATCCTGGAACGGGCCGCGGTGCCGCTGGTCGACGGTGCGGCGGAGGCGCTGCGGGACGGGTTCGTCTCCGGCGGGACGCGGCGGAACCTCGAGTGGGTGCGCCATGCGGTCCAGACCGGGCCCGGCATCGACGAGGACGATCTGCTGCTGCTCGCCGACGCGCAGACCTCGGGCGGACTGCTGGTGATCGGCGAGGTGCCCGGGTATCCGGTGATCGGCGAGACCGTCCCCGGTGAGGGCATCCAGGTCCGCTGACTGCGCCCCCGGCCCGCCCGCTCAGCCGGCGGTGGTGATCGAGTCGTCGGTGATGCCGGCGGCGCGGCGCGCCGCCAGGCGCGCCTTCTGCGGCTCGATCACGCGGCGCGGATCCTTCACGGACTCGAGCCCGGCGTTCAGCACTCCGAAGCGGGTCAGGGCCGAGGCGGTCAGCAGGGCGGCGCCGCTCGCCGCCGCGATCACGCGGCTGCGCCCGCCGAGGAGCGTGCCGACGCCGCCCGCGATCGCGAGGCGCTCCGCCCAGGTCAGGAGCTTGCCCGGCGTCCCGGTCTCGAGCGGCTCCCGCTCCAGGGGATGCATCGTCTCCTTCATCAGGTGCATGCTCGCCACGTCCCCGGCGACCCCCGCGGCCGCGAGGAGCCGGGCGGGACCGGCCTCGGCGACAGGGGTGGTGACCATCGCGGCACCGCCGGCGGCGAGGCTCGCGGAGGAGGCGAAGAGGTACGGGAGGTGGCCGCGGCCGGCCTCCCAGGTGGGGACCACGGTGTTGCCCAGCAGCGCACCGGTGTACGAGGCGAGCAGCGGGGCGAGGGCGACCTGGCCGAGGGAGGCCGGTCCCTCGGCGGCCCGGAGCAGGGGGCGCAGCGCCCCGAGCGGGAGCTTCTCGCCTGCCAGGCGGTCGACCTCGAGGGCGCCGAGCACGCCGGACAGCGAGGCGAAGCCTCCCACCACCCAGGTGCCGAGGCTCATGGGGCTGGTGACCTTGACGGTGCGCATCATGTTCAGGAACCGCTCGGGGCGGCCGAGGTCCTCGATGAGCGCCAGCGTGCCGACACCGACGGTGCCGAGCGCCGTGAGGCGCGCGTTGCGACGGAGCACCGGGCGACCGGTGCACTGCGCCCCGAAGGCCAGCAGGCCCGAGCCGCCGGCGACGCCGCCGAGGAACAGGTAGACGGCGATCGGTGCCTTCCACGGCGGCGCCTTGACCACGGGCCGGCCGTAGTAGGAGTCGTACTGCTCGGACCGCTCGATCTCGACGTCCTCGACGACGGCGCCCTCGCGGGATCCGTCGCCCATCCCGACCTCGCCGAGGCCGCGGCGGCGTCGGCGCTTCCCTCCGCCGCGTCGGCGGGGCTTCTCCGGCGGACGGTCCGCGTCGTACTCGGTGATGCTCATCGACGCGCCCCCAGGAAGGACAGCGCGACGGCCGCGACCATCCCCGCGGCCGCGAGGCCGGTGCGGGCATAGAGCTTCGGCAGCGCCTTGGTGGGCACCTGTGGGTCCGGCGGGAGGCCGTACACCTCGGGCTCGTCCAGCAGCAGGAACACCGAGCCGGTGCCGCCCACGCCGTCCTTGGGGTTCGCGCCGTACAGCCGCGCCTCGGTCATGCCGCGCTCGTGCAGGTCCGCGACCCGCTGCTTCGCGTCGGCCGTGAGATCGGGGTGGTCGCCGAAGGTGATCGACTGCGTGGGGCAGGTGGCGGAGCAGGCGGGCTGCTCGCCGTCGACCAGCCGGTCGTAGCACAGCGTGCACTTGCTCGCGGTGTTGCGGCGGGGGTCCTCCTCCTCGCGCACGGCGAACGGGGAGACGGTCCCGTCGTCGCGGCGCTCGATGACGCCGAAGGGGCAGGCGCTCACGCAGGTGCCGCAGCCGTTGCACACGTCCTGCTGCACCACGACGGAGCCGTACTCGGAGCGGAAGATCGCACCGGTCGGGCAGACGTCCAGGCAGCCGGCGTTGGTGCAGTGCTTGCACACGTCCGAGGACATCAGCCAGCGGAACTCGGGGGTGTCCGGCGGAGTGCGGTCCACGTCCGAGAGATCACCGGCCGGGGTCGCGCCGCGCTTGCCCGAGGACTTCGGGCCGATCCCCGGCATGCCGAGGCTGACGAGCTTGCGCCCGGACTCCCGCGCCTCCTCGATCCGCTCCTGGCCCTGCTCGACGAAGGCGACATGGCGCCAGGTGTTCGCGCCGAGCTCGCCCGTGTTGTCGTAGCTCGAGCCGAGGATCTCGAGGTTGCCGTCGATCGGGTTGCGGTTCCACTCCTTGCACGCCACCTCGCAGGCCTTGCAGCCGATGCAGATGGAGGTGTCGGTGAAGAACCCCTTGCGCTCGTGGTCGTGGTCCCATCCCGCGTCCGCGGAGGGTCCTTCCGGTCCGGCGAGCAGGCTCATCGGTTCCTCATCTCCTTCATCGACGGCTCCCCCGTGGGCACGGCGGTGGCCTCCTCCGGACCGCGCACCTCGTGCGGGGTCCCGCCCGTGGCCGGGCCGGCACCGGGAGCACCCTCGGCCCCGTCGACCTGCGGGTGCAGCGCGGGGATCAGCCCGGCCCTGCGGCGGTACTCCTCGACCAGCTCCGCCCGCCCCGCTCCGCGGGGACGGCGCCCGGGCAGGATCGTGCACGAGTTGTTCTTGCTGTTCTGGATCTGGGTGTTGGCGTCGAGGTTCATCCCGATCAGGTCGTTCGCACCGTCGCCCTGCACCACCGCGGCGCTGCCGCGTCCCCAGTGGAACGGGAGGCCTATCTGGTGGACGGTGCGTCCTCCTACGTGGAGCGGGGTCATCCGCTCGGTGACCAGGACCTTCGCCTCGATCGCGTTGCGGGCCGAGATGATCGTCGCCCACCCGTAGGGCTCGAGCCCGATCTCTGCGGCGAGCTCCGGGGAGACCTCGCAGTACATCTCCGGCTGGAGCTCGGAGAGATAGGGCAGGAACCGGCTCATGCCGCCGGCGGTGTGGTGCTCGGTGATCCGGTAGGTGGTGAACACGTACGGGTACACCTCGCCGCCCGCGCCCATCGCGCCCGGGGAGCTGAGGTTGTCCTCGTCCCGGAAGGTGACGCGCGTGGGGTTGGACTGCTGGGGGTACAGCGGGTTGCGGATGTTCGACTCCGGCGACTCGTAATGGGTCGGCAACGGCCCGTCCACCATTCCGGTCGGCGCGAAGAGCCAACCGCGCCCGTCGGACTGCATCGTGAACGCATCGGTCCCCGTCAGCGCCGCCACGCCGCCCTTGCCCGGGTCCCCGGGGTCGTCGGGACGCTTCGTGGGCGGGAAGTCCGGCACGTCCTTCCCGGTCCATGTCCCGGTCTCCTCGTCCCACCAGACCCACTTCTTCCGCTCGCTCCACGGGCGGCCCTCGGGATCGGCGGAGGCGCGGTTGTAGAGGATCCGTCGGTTCGCGGGCCAGGCCCAGCCCCATTCGGCGGCGGTCTCGTCCTGCTCCTGACCGGGTGTCCGCTTCCGGGCACGGTTGATCCCGCCCGCGTAGACGCCGGAGTAGATCCAGCAGCCGCCGCTCGTGGAGCCGTCGTCCTTCATCTCCCCGAAGGAGGCCAGCGGCTGCCCGGCCCTCTCACCGGAGAGGTGGCGGCCGTTGATCTCGGCCAGGACCGCCTCGGCGTCCGGCTCGCCGTGCTCGTTGACAGGATAATCCCAGGTCAGTTCGAGGATCGGCCGGTCGCGGGGGTCGGAGGAGTCCTTGAGCTTCTCCCGCACGCGGCGTCCCAGCTCGTACATGAACTCGAGATCGCTCTTCGCGTCGCCCGGCGGCTCGACGGCCTGGTCGCGCCACTGCACCATGCGCTGGGTCTGCGTGAACGACCCGGCCTTCTCGGTGTGGTTCGCGGCCGGGAGGAAGAACATCTCGGTGCCGATCTGCTCCGGGGAGAGCTCCCCCGACTCGATCTCGGGTCCGTCCTTCCAGAAGGTCGCCGACTCGATCATGTAGAAGTCGCGCACCACCATCCACTTCAGGTGCGTCAGGCCCAGGCGCTGCATACGCCCGTTGGCCGAGCCGACAGCGGGGTTCTGGCCGAACAGGAAGTATCCGTCGACCCCGCCCTCGAGCATCCGCATGACGGTCTGGTACGTGCCGTGCGCGCCGGTGAGCCGGGGCAGGTGGTGATACGCCCAGTCGTTCTCGGCGGTGGCGTGCTTCCCCCACCAGGCCTTCAGCAGATTGATCGTGTAGATGTCCGCATTGGCCCAGAAGCCCTTCTGCTCCTTCTTTCCCACCAGTCGCGTGTACTCGTCGAAGTCGTCCTGTCCGGCCTTCGGCATCGGAAGGTAGCCGGGCAGGATGTGGTAGAGCGTCGGGATGTCGGTGGAGCCTTGGATGGTGGCGTGTCCGCGCAGCGCCATGATGCCGCCGCCGGGGCGTCCCATATTGCCCATGAGCAGCTGGAGGATGCCGGAGGTGCGGATCATCTGCGCACCGCCCTGGTGCTGGGTCCAGCCCAGCGCATAGGCGAACATCGTCGTCTTCTCACGGCCCGAGTTCTCCGCGATCGAACTCGCGAGGTACTCGAAGTCCTCCGGAGCGATGCCGCAGGTCTCCTGCACCATCTCCGGGGTGTAGCGCGCGTAGTGACGCTTCAGGATCTGGAAGACGGTGCGGGGGTGCTGCAGGGTCTCGTCCCGCTCGGGCAGGCCGCGCGCGATCGCGTCGGGATCACCCGCATACGCCCAGGTGGTGTTGTCGTAGGTGCCGGTCTCCGGGTCGTAGCCGGAGAACAGGCCGTCGAGGTCCTCGGGGTCGCCGTACGCCTCGGAGACGAGCGTCGAGGCGTTGGTGTACGCCTGCACGTACTCCTTGAAGTACAGCTCGTTCTCGAGCACGTGCCGGATCACGCCGCCGAGCAACACGATGTCCGTGCCGGTGCGGATCGGGATGTGCCGATCGGCGTTCGCGGAGGTGCGTGTGAACCGCGGGTCGACGTGGATGACCCGGGAGCCGCGCTTACGCGCCTCGACCACCCATTGGAAGGCGACCGGGTGGGCCTCGGCCATGTTCGAGCCCTCGATGACGATGAGGTCAGCGTTGGCGAAGTCCTGCACCGTGTTCGTGGCACCGCCACGACCGAACGAGGCTCCCAGACTGGGAACCGTGGCGGAGTGTCATATGCGGGCCTGGTTCTCCATCTGGATGGCGCCCGCGGCGGTGAAGAACTTCTTGATCAGATAGTTCTCCTCGTTGTCGATGGTCGCGCCGCCGAGGCTCGCGATGCCCATCGTCCGCCGGAGGGGGTTGCCGTGCTCGTCCTCGTCCTCCCAGTGCTTCCGGCGCGCCTCGAGGAAGCGGTCCGCGATCATGTCCATCGCGGTGTCGAGGTCGAGGTCCTCCCACTCGGTCCCGTAGGGGCGGCGGTAGCGGACCTTCGTCTGGCGCAGGTAGGAGTTCGCGAGCTGCTCGCTCGCGGCACCCTTCGGGCACAGCCGGCCCCGGGAGACCGGGGAGTCCGGGTTGCCCTCGATGTTGATGACGCGTCCGTCCTTGTGGAAGACGCGCTGGCTGCACCCGACGGCGCAGTACGGGCAGACGCTGTCGACGACACCGTCCGCCTCTGCGGTGCGCGGCATCGTGCTGCGGGTCCGCGGGGACGTGACGGCGGTGCCGCGTCCCGTCGGATCCGCCCCGCGAAGCTGCCGGATCACCGGCCAGTCGAGGAACGTCTTTCGAGCCATGTCCCCGATGCTATCAGCGGTTTCGGCCCGAAGGGCGGGGTCTGCGAGGTCCCGGCGCGGCTCGGGCGGGCAGACCCGCGGCCGACCGACCGGCAGGGCAACGCGGACCCGTCGGCGGGGCGGCGCGGACCCGCTGGGGGCGTCAGGCCCCGGCGGCGCCCTCGTCGCGGATCCGCTCATGGTGGCGGATCACCTCGGTGACGATGAAGCGCATGAACGCCTCGGCGAATGTCGGGTCCAGCCCCGCGTCGTCGGCGAGGGAGCGCAGACGCTCGATCTGCTGCTGCTCGCGGTCCGGATCCGCCGGCGGCAGGCCGTGCTCGGCCTTCAGCTGGCCCACGCGCTGGGTGTGGGAGAAGCGCTCGGCGAGCAGGTGCACGAGGGCGGCGTCGATGTTGTCGATGCTGCGCCGCTCCTCCCCCAGCAGCTCCCGGGCCCGGGCGACGTCCGCCTCGCGCGGCGCGCCCGCGTGACCGGATGCACTCATGCGGTGCGCTCCTGCCGGCCGCTGTCGTGCTCGCGGTCCGCGTCCTTGCCGGTGAGCATCAGGGGCGCCCGGCCCTCGGTCACCACTCCCTCGGTGATGACCACCTTGACCACGTCGTCCCGCGAGGGCACCTCGAACATGACCGGCTGGAGGGACTCCTCGAGGATGGCGCGCAGTCCGCGCGCGCCGGTCTCCCGCTCGACCGCCTTGTCCGCGATGGCCTCCAGGGCGCTCCGCTCGAAGTCGAGCTCGACGCCGTCCAGGGCGAACATCTTGCGGTACTGCTTCACCAGCGCGTTGCGCGGCTCGGTGAGGATCGTGATCAGCGCCTCCCGGTCGAGGTTCGAGACGCTCGTGATCACCGGCAGACGGCCGATGAACTCGGGGATCAGGCCGAACTTCAGCAGGTCCTCGGGCAGCAGCTTCGAGTACAGCGCCTCCTGCGCGAGCGGGGAGTGCAGCTCGGAGCCGAAGCCGATCCCGCGCTTGCCGATGCGGGAGCCGATGATGTCCTCGATGCCGGCGAAGGCGCCCGCCACGATGAACAGCACGTTCGTCGTGTCGATCTGGATGAACTCCTGATGGGGGTGCTTGCGCCCGCCCTGCGGCGGTACCGCCGCGACCGTGCCCTCGAGGATCTTCAGCAGCGCCTGCTGCACGCCCTCGCCGGAGACGTCACGGGTGATCGAGGGGTTCTCGGCCTTGCGGCCGATCTTGTCCACCTCGTCGATGTAGATGATGCCGCGCTCGGCCTTCTTCACGTCGTAGTCCGCGGCCTGCAGCAGCTTCAGCAGGATGTTCTCGACGTCCTCGCCGACGTAGCCGGCCTCGGTCAGCGCGGTGGCGTCCGCCATCGCGAAGGGGACGTCGAGCATCTTGGCGAGGGTCTGGGCGAGGTAGGTCTTGCCGCAGCCGGTGGGGCCCACCAGCATGACGTTGGACTTGGAGACCTCGATGTCCTCGTGGTCATCGCTCGCCTCCTCGGCGAGGGTCGCGGCGGCGCTCTTCGCGTTCGGAGCCGCCTGCGCGGCGTCCTGCGCACGCACGCGCTTGTAGTGGTTGTAGACCGCCACGGCGAGGGCGCGCTTGGCGGGCTCCTGGCCGACCACGTACTCCTCGAGGAAGTCGAAGATCTCGCGCGGGGCGGGCAGCGGGGCCTGCTCCTCGGCGGCGGGCTGCGCGGCCTGGATCTCCTCGGCGATGATCTCGTTGCACAGCTCGATGCACTCCTCGCAGATGTACACCCCCGGCCCTGAGATCAGGCGCTCGACCTGCTTCTGCGACTTGCCGCAGAAGGAGCACTTGAAAACGTCTCCGTTCTCGCTCGCACGTGCCACAGCTGTCCTCCTCCTCGGCGCTCAGGTCCGTCCAGCCTACCCGCCGCTCCTGGCGTGACCGCGCAGGCTCGCTGTGGGCAGAACGACGGCCCCGCCGAAGCGGGGCCGTCGTGGTCGATCGTCGTGCGGCGGAGCCGTCGCGGCGGCCCGCCGACGCGTCAGCGCCCGAGCGCCGGACGCGGCTCCTTGCGGGAGGTGAGCACCTGGTCGACCAGGCCGTACTCGAGGGCGCCCTGCGCGGTGAGGATCTTGTCGCGCTCGATGTCGGCGCTCACCTGCTCCTTGGTGCGGCCCGAGTGGTGGGCGAGGGTCTCCTCGAGCCACTCGCGCATGCGCATGATCTCGTTGGCCTGGATCTCGAGGTCGGAGGCCTGGCCGCCGCCGCCCTCGCCGCCCATCGCGGGCTGGTGGATGAGGATGCGCGCGTTCGGGAGCGCGAGCCGCTTGCCGGGGGCGCCGGCCGCGAGCAGCACGGCGGCGGCGGAGGCCGCCTGGCCCAGGCACACGGTGGTGATCTCGGGCTTGATGTACTGCATCGTGTCGTAGATCGCGGTCAGCGCGGTGAACGAGCCGCCGGGGCTGTTGATGTACAGCGTGATGTCGCGGTCCGGGTCCTGGGACTCGAGCACGAGCAGCTGCGCCATCACGTCGTCGGCCGAGGCGTCGTCCACCTGCACGCCGAGGAAGATGATGCGGTCGTCGAAGAGCTTGGTGTAGGGGTCCTGGCGCTTGAAGCCGTAGGGCGTGCGCTCCTCGTACTGGGGCAGCACGTAGCGGGAGGTCGGCATCTGAGTGGCGGCGGCGGGCTGCGCGCCGGCCTGGGCCATGGGCAGCGCGCCGATGGTGCGGGGATCGAAGGTCACGGGGTCTCCTGGTCTCGAAGGTGTCGGAAGGTTCTGGAGGGGGCGATCAGCTGTCGGTGCCGCCGCCGCCCGTGACGTCGCCGGAGCCGGCGACGATCTTGTCGATGAAGCCGTACTCCAGGGCCTCCGCCGCCGTGAACCAGTGGTCGCGGTCGGAGTCGGCGTGGATCTGCTCGACGCTCTTGCCGGTCTGCTCGGCGATCAGCTCGGCGAGCTGGTTCTTCATCGAGAGGATGAGGTCGGCCTGGATGCGGATGTCGGTGGCGGTGCCGCCGAGGCCGCCGAGCGGCTGGTGCATGAGCACGCGAGTGTGCGGGGTCGCGTAGCGCTTGCCCTTCGTGCCGGAGGAGAGCAGGAACTGGCCCATCGAGGCCGCCATGCCCATGCCGACGGTCACGATGTCCGGCTTGACGAACTTCATCGTGTCGTAGATGGCCATGCCCGCGGTGATCGAGCCGCCGGGGCTGTTGATGTAGAGGTAGATGTCCTTGTCCGGGTCCTCGGCGGCCAGGAGCAGGATCTTGGCGCAGATCGCGTTGGCGTTCTCGTCGCGGACCTCCGAGCCGAGCCACACGATGCGCTCGCGCAGAAGGCGCTGGTAGACGTTGTCGTCGAGGCCCATCGGGGAATCGCCGGCCGCGTCACGGGGCGCGGAGGGCTGGCTGCTCTGCGGGGTCTGAGAGGTCACGGGGGCTCCTTGATCGCGGGAATCGTCGATGCGTCGACTCTAGGCGCTGGGCGGGAGGGTGACGGGCCCTGTTCGCCGCAGGCGCACTGGCGCGGCGCCGCAGCCCCTGTGGCGCCCCGCCCCCGGGTTCGTCAAGGTGGGGTGAGAGTCGGTCACGACTTCCTGCCGATCTGTAAAAACAGACAAAGAGCGTTATCCGGGTCTGCCAAGCGCCTTCAGACGGGCGCCGGAATGCTCTTACCTTGAAGTCACCGCCCCGACCCCAGAGGTCACGACATCCCGCAGGAATGCCCCCGGCCCCCGGTCGGGATCGGAAGGAACTCCCGCTCATCATGGCTCAGCACAACTCCCACCGTCTCCCCGGCCGCGCCCAGCTCCCCACCCGCCAGGCCGGCACCGCGGCTCGCGGGCTCGGCGGCGCCGCCGTCCTCGGCACCGTCGTCCTCGGCACCGCCTTCACCGGCGCCTCGGCCCAGGCCGCGCCCGCCGCCCCGAGCGCCCCGGCCGCTCCGGCCGCCGCCGCTCCGGCCACGGCCGACGCGGCCCCCTCGGTCGCCCCGTCGGCCGCCTTGAACTCCACCCAGAAGCTCCGCTGGGGCTCCCGCGGCGGCGCCGTGCAGGAGCTGCAGTCGGCGCTGAACTCGAACGGCGCGGGCCTCGCGGTCGACGGCGTGTTCGGCAAGCGCACCCACGCGGCGGTCAAGGACTACCAGTCCTCCAAGGGCCTCCAGGTCGACGGGGTCGTCGGCCCGAAGACCCGCGCCGCCCTCAACGGCGGCGTCTCCACCGGCGGCGCCTCCGCCCCCTCCTCGAGCGCTTCGAGCTCCTCCTCCGGCTCCTCCAGCACCATCGTGAACGCGGCCCGCTCCGCCGTGGGCACCCCCTACTCCTGGGGCGGCTCCTCCCTCGGCGGCATGGACTGCTCGGGCCTCGTGAACTACGCCTACAAGGCCGCCGGCATCTCGCTGCCGCGCACCTCCGGCCAGATCGCCAACGGCGGCCGCTGGATCTCCCAGTCGCAGGCCCAGCCCGGCGACATCGTCGCCTGGTCCGGCCACGTCGCGATCTACGCCGGCAACGGCCAGATCATCGACGCCTCCGGCTCGAAGCAGCGCGTCGTCGAGCGCTCCATCTGGGGCAACCCGATCGGCTTCGTCACCTACCGCTGAGCCACCGGCTCCTCGGCCCACGGCCCGGCTCCCCTCGCGGGAGCCGGGCCGTGCCCGTTCATCCGGCCCCGCTCGATCCGGCCGCTGCGCCGCTCCCCGCCGTCCCGCGGGGACGGTAGAGGCGGCCGAATCCCGCCTCCGCGCCCGGGATGGTCCCGACCAGCTCCCAGTCGATCCGCCGCCCGCCGGGCGCCGAGAAGGCGCGCGTCCCGTCGCCGAGCATCACCGGCGCGGAGAAGATCTGCAGCTCGTCGACGAGGTCGAGCTCGAGGGTCTGGCGGGCGATGTCGGCGCTGATGATCTGCACGTCCTTGCCGTCCGCGAGCTCGTGGGCGCGACGGATCGCCTCGGCCACGTCGACGTCCAGGGCGGTCACCGAGGGATCGCCGGCGAGCTCCTCGGGCCGATGGGTCAGCACGATCTCGACCCCGTCCCAGGCCCCGCCGTAGGCCTCGGAGGTCAGCTCGCCGCGCTCGGCCGCCTGCGCGACCGCGGCGTCGTAGCCGCGCCGGCCGGAGATGATCACGCCGACGGGTTCGGCGAGCCGCGCCACGACCTCGCCGCCCATGGGCGGGCAGGCCTCGAGCCAGGCCATGTCGTGCTCGGGCCCCGTGATGAAGCCGTCGAGCGAGGCGGTGAACCCCCAGGTGGCCCTGCCCTGCGGGGCCTGCGTGCCGGCCGTGGCCGCGGCGGGGTCGTCGGGACGGTCGGGTCGGTGCGGTGCCATGGGTCGCTCCCGGGCGTCGGCGGTCCCCGGCGCTCGCCGGGACGGGCAGTCCCCCACCGACGCCGACGGGCCGCCACCCCCGGAAGGGGTGACGGCCCGTTCGATCTGCCGCGCGGGGCGTGACCCCGTCAGCGGCGGAGGGTCATTCGGCGGACTCGTCCGCGGCGGACTCGTCCTTCGCCGACGCCTTCTTGGCGGCCGGCTTCTTGGCGGGGGCCTTCTTGGCCGGAGCCTTCTTCGCGGCGGGCTTCTCGGACTCCGCGTCCTCGGCGGACTCGTCGGCGGCGGCCTCGTCGGCCGCAGCGGCCTTCTTGGCCGGAGCCTTCTTGGCCGGGGCCTTCTTGGCCGGGGCGTTCTTCGCGGCGGGCTTCTCCTCGGCGTCCTCGGCCTGCTCGGCGTCGTCGGCCTCCTCGGCCTTCAGGCCGAGGTCGAGCACGTCGCCCTTCGCGTTCTTGACGGTGACGTCGGCGAGGACCACGTCGAGCGCCTTGGAGCGCTGCACCTCGGCGAAGATCTGCTCGAGCTGGCCGGACTGGGCGAGCATCTGCAGCAGCTGGTTCGACTCGATGCCGTACTGCGCGGAGAGCTGCGTCATGTAGCTCATGAGGTCGTTCTGGTCGACGTCGACCTGGCGGGTGCCGTTGATCTCGTCGAGCACGAACTGGGCGCGGATCGCCTTCTCGGTGTCCTCGCGGATCTCCTCGCCGTGCGGGTCGCCGGCCTCCTTGCCCTCGTTCTGCAGGTGGGTGAGGATCTCGTCCTCGACCAGCTGCTCGGGCACGGGGATCTCGAGCTCCTCGAGGAGCTTCTCGAGCAGGGCGTTGCGGGCGAGCGCCACGCGGTTGCCCTCGGCGTCCTTCTCGGCCTGGACCTTGAGGTCCTCCTTGAGCTCGTCGATGGTGTCGAACTCGGAGGCCATCTCGGCGAACTCGTCGTCGGCCTCAGGCAGCTCGCGCACCTTCACGGACTGCGCGGTGACCTTGACCTGCGCCTCCTCGCCCGCGCGGTCGCCGCCGGCGAGCTTCGAGACGAAGGTGGTGGACTCCTCGGCGGACAGGCCGATGAGCGCCTCGTCGAGGCCCTCGAGCATGTTGCCCTCGCCGATGCGGTAGGAGACGCCCTCGACGGACTCGATCTCCTCGTCGTCGATGGTGGCGATCATGTCGACGGAGACGAAGTCGCCGTCCTCGGCCGGGCGGTCCACGCCCACGAGGGTGCCGAAGCGCTCGCGCAGCTCGTCCAGGCGCACCTGGACGGCGTCGGCGTCGACCTCGGGCTCCTCGATCTCGACCTCGTAGGAGGCGAAGTCGGGCAGCTCGATCTCGGGGCGGACGTCCTGCTCGACGGTGAAGAGCAGGTTGCCCTCCTCGGAGCCGTCCAGGCCCGGCACCTCGGTGACCTCGACCTCGGGGCGGCCGACGGGCTTGAGCTCCGCCTCGGCCGCGGCCTGCTGGTAGAAGTCGGGCAGGGCGTCGTTGACGGCCTCCTGCATGATCGCGGGGCGGCCGAAGCGCTGCTCGACGAGCTTGGAGGGGACCTTGCCCTTGCGGAAGCCGGGGATCTGCACCTGATCGGCGATCTTCGTGGTGGCCGCCTCGACGGCGGGCTTGAGCTCGTCGAAGGGCACCTCGACGGTGAGCTTCACCCGGGTGGGGCTGAGCTTCTCGGACTCGGTCTTCACTGGTCAGGTCTCCCTGTAGATGGACATCGGATGGACGATTCTGGTGGCGCCCCGGAGCTCGCGCGGCGGCGACCCGGCGGCGGAGTCGGGGTGACAGGATTTGAACCTGCGACTTCCCGCTCCCAAAGCGGGTGCTCTACCAAGCTGAGCTACACCCCGGAGGGCAACCCAGGGGATATTACCCGTTCCGCCCGTGCGGCGGCGGGGAGCGCCCGGGGCCCTGTGAGCAGATGCATGTCGTCCCGGCCACGCCGGATGTGCTCGGACGGCTCTGATCTGGTTCAATAGGGGCCGCATGCGGGCGTAGCTCAATGGTAGAGCCTCAGTCTTCCAAACTGATTACGCGGGTTCGATTCCCGTCGCCCGCTCCAGCACCCGGGCCGCATCCTTCCTGTTCAGGGGGTGCGGCCCGGCTCTCGTCCGGGCTCGCGCCCTCGCGAGTTCCTCCCACCGCGCCACAGCCCCTTCCGGCAGGGCGGAGCCTCCAGCACGGACGTCGCCCGCCGGGCTGGGCGGATCTCACGTCGACGCCGCCTGCTCCCGTACGGCCTGCGTGACACGATGGGGCGATGACCGCGCCCCCGAGCTCCGCACCGTTCCGCTTCCTCGTCGCCGCGCGCTACGCGGGGATGGAGTCCTCCCCGCTCAAGGACATCTTCGCCCTCGCCGCCCGCGAGGACGTGGCCTCCTTCGCCGGCGGCATCCCGGACCCGGAGCTGTTCGCGCTCGAGGAGGTCACCGCCTGCTACGACTGGGTGCTCGCCCAGCAGGGTCATCGCGCGCTGCAGTACGGGGTCAGCGAGGGCGAGCTCGAGCTGCGCGAGCAGGCCGCGCGCCGCGTCTCGCGCGACCTCCCCACCGACGCCTCGCAGATCCGCGTCACGTCCGGCTCCCAGGAGGGGCTGTTCGTCGTCGCCCAGGCCCTGCTCGAGCCGGGTGACGTGGTGCTGGTGGAGTCCCCGACCTATCTCGCCGCGGTCCAGGCCTTCTCGGTGCACGGCGCGCGGATGATCGGGGTGGACACCGACGACGACGGCGTGATCCCCGAGGCGCTCGAGGAGGCGATCCGCACCCACCACCCGCGGATGGTGTACCTGATCCCCACGTTCCAGAACCCGACCGGGCGCACGATGCCGCTCGAGCGACGCCAGGCGGTCGCCGAGGTGCTGCAGCGCACCGACGTGCCGCTGATCGAGGACGATCCCTACGGCGCCCTGAGCTTCACCGGCAGCACCTGGGCGCCGATCGCGGCGCTGCCCGGCATGGCCGAGCGGACGATCCTGCTGAACTCGATGAGCAAGCTGATGAGCCCCGGCGTGCGCATCGGCTGGATGCGCGCGGAGGGCCCGGTCCTGGACACCCTCGCCGTGGCGAAGGCCGCGATCTCGATGCAGTCCTCCGTGGTGGACCAGCTGATGGTCGCCCGCTATCTCGAGACCGTGGACCTCGACGCCCACGTCGCCCGGGTCAGCGCCGTCTACCGCGAGCGGCGCGACGCGATGTCCGCGGCGATCGCCCCGGTGCTGCCGGACGGAGCGCACGTGACCCGTCCCGAGGGCGGGATGTTCCTGTGGGCCGCGCTCGGCGAGGGCTACGACGCGCAGGAGATGCTCGCCGACGCCGTCGAGGCCGGGGTCGCCTATCTGCCCGGCTGGTCCTTCTACGCCGACCATGCGGACCGCTCCACGATGCGGCTCAGCTTCGTCACCCACTCCCCCGCCGTGATCGAGGACGCCGTCGCCCGCCTCGGCGAGGTCATCGCCGCGCACCGCGCCTGAGCCGGCGCCCGACGGCACGTCCTCCGACGCGCTGTGCCGCGCCCGGACACGGAGGGCGCGGCGACAGGGCAGAAGCGTCAGATCGGCTTCTGCCACCGCAGCGTCGAGCGGAAGCCCTCGCGCCGGTGCAGCACCGCCCCGGGGAGGATCTCCCGGGCCCGCTCGCGCAGCTCTCCGTGCGACCAGGCCGGGTCCTGGACCGGGATGCTCGGCCCCGGGACGGGATCCCGCACGGGGCGCGGATGCTTCACGAGCCCGATCAGCGGGTTCGACAGCGCATCGCCGATGTCCCACAGCAGGTCGAGGCGCGTGCGGGGCACGGTGAGGGTGACCACGAGCAGACGCCCGCCGGGACGCAGCAGGTCGCGGGCCTGGGCGACGGCCGGCTCGAGCTCCATGTGGTGGAGGGAGGCGATCATGGTCAGCGCGTCGTAGTGCCCTCCCGCCCCCTCGGCCCGCAGTGTCTCGGCATGCGCCACGAGTGCGCGCCGGCGGATCGTGACGCCGTCGAGGTCACGGCACCGCTCGGCGGCGACGAGCGCCATCCGGGGGTCGGGGTCGATGCCGTCGACCTGCGCGACGCGCCCCGCCAGGGCGCGCACGAGGTCGCCGCGTCCGCAGCCGACGTCGAGGACCCGCGCCGCCCCCGGCGGCAGCGAACGCAGCACCCAGCGGTGGAAATGGGCGTTGTGGTCCCAGGGATGGCGCGCGTTCAGGCGGTGCAGAACCCGTTCCGCCCCGCGGATCACGGGGTTCGGCGTCGTGCGGATGTCCACCTCTCGCCTCCTCTCATGCCTGCAGCTCCCGCAGGCGTCGTCGGGTCAGCAGAACGAGCAGGCCGACGAGCGCGGCCGCGGTGAGGAGCACGGCCCCGGGGCCGGAGGGGAGCACGAGCAGCAGCGCCGCGGCGCCCAGCAGCGGCACGACGACGGCGTCGGCCTGCCAGGCCAGCATGACCAGCACCGACAGGTCCCCCTGAGGGGTCGGGATCGGAGTGGCGAGCGCGAGCGGCATGGTGCCCTTCGCCGCCTCCCAGGCCCGTGCGGCGAGGACCGTGGCGGCCACGGCGACGGGCAGCAGCACGGAACCGCTCCCCGCCCCGCCGCCCACGACCGCGGCGAGCGTCCCGCCGAGCACGCCGAGCGCCACCAGGAGCAGCCCGGGCGCGGCGGCGTGGAGCAACAGCTGCGTCCCCGCGCGCTGACCGAGCAGGGGCGGGGCACCGAGGGTGTGCACCCCGTGACGGATCCCGTCGACGAAGGCTCCCGCCCCGGTCCGCAGCGCGAGGGCGCCCAGCAGCAGCGCCGTCCAGGCCGCCGGCCCCGGCAGCAGCGGCGCCCCGCCCAGAGCGACGGCGCCGAGCAGCACCGCGAGCGCGCCGCCCGCGCACCGGTCGGGCGTGCGCAGCCAGGCGACCGCGTCCCGTCGCGCGTACAGCAGCACCGTCGGGCCCCCGCCGATCGCCCGCAGACGACGGCCC
>NZ_BCAK01000017.1:0-91866 GCF_001293905.1 Brachybacterium sp. SW0106-09 | reverse complement strand
GCGGCCTCCCGCGCGGCGCGGGCCAGCGCCGCGGCGGTCGCGGCCGTCGGACGGGAGGCGGCGCGCTGCGGCGTGAAGCGCACGCGCGTGCCGGGGCTGAGCAGTGCGGGCGGCTCCCGGTGCACGTCGAACAGGGGCGCGTCGCTGCGGCCGATCAGCTGCCAGCCGCCGGGGGAGGGGCGCGGGTAGATGCCGCAGTAGCGGGAGGCGAGGCCGACGGCGCCCGCGGGCACCGACGTGCGGGGCTCGGCGCGGCGCGGCACCTCCCAGGGCGGGCCGGACGCCTCGTGCGGAGCGTCGGCGACGAGATAGGGGAAGCCGGGCGCGAAGCCGCCGAAGGCGACCGTCCACGTCGCCCCGGAATGCGCGCTGATCAGTGCGTCCGTGCTCATCCCGAGCAGCTCCGCGACGTCTTCCAGGTCCTCGCCGTCGTAGACGATGTCGATGCTGGTCTCGACGCCGCCCGTCTCCTCGCGCGCGGAGCGGGGGAGCTGCGAGAGCAGGTCCGCGAGCTGTTCCACGTCGCGCGGCGCAGCGCCGTGCAGCAGCAGGGTGCGCTCGGCGGGGACGAGCTCCAGCAGGTGTGCGGGGGAGAGGGCGCGCACGGCCGCGGCCGCGGCGAGCACCGCGGCGGTGTCCGGGTACTCGGCGAGGACGCTGGTCTCCCCGGCGCGGTGCACGCGCAGCGGGGGAGGGAGGGTGTCCGTTGCCCGGTCCTTCACAGCGCCGCCTGCAGGGTCACGCCCGCCTCCTCGAGCCGGGCCCGCACCGCCCGGGCGAGCTCGACGGCGCCGGGGGTGTCCCCGTGCAGGCACAGCGACCGCACCGGCAGATCGACCCAGGTGCCGTCGGCCGCGCGCACCCCGCCCTCGGTCGCGATCGACAGCGCCTGGGCCGAGACCGTCTCGGGGTCGGTGAGCACGGCGCCGGGCCGCGTGCGCGGGGTGAGGGTGCCGTCGGGGAGATAGGCGCGGTCGGCGAAGCCCTCGAGCACCACCGGCAGGCCCGCCGCCTCCGCCGCAGGGACGACCACGGCACCGGGCGCCGCGACCAGGGGCAGGCCGTCGAGCTCGCCGAGCGCCCTCACCACCGCGCCGGCCTGCGCCTCGTGACGGGCGAGCGCGTTGTACAGGGCGCCGTGGGGCTTCACCCCGCGCACGCTGCTCCCCTCCGCGCGGGCCATCGCCTGCAGCGCCCCGACCTGGACGACCACCTGGTCCGTGAGGTCATCAGGGGTGATCTCGAGGAAGCGCCGGCCGAAGCCCTGCAGGTCCGGATAGGCGACATGCGCCGTGATCGCGACGCCGCGTGCGGCGGCGGCCCGACAGGCGGCGCGCATCGTCGAGCCGTCCCCGGCGTGGCCGCCGCAGGCGATGTTCGCGGTGGTGACGACCTCGAGCATCGCGGCGTCGTCCCCCATCGACCAGTCGCCGAAGCCCTCCCCGAGGTCGGCGTTGAGGTCGATGACGGCGGTGGCGGTCATGGGCGGGCTCCTTCGTCCGACAGCGGGATCCTCCCCATTGTCGGCCCCGGCCGCGCGGACGTCATCCCGCCCTGCGTCCGACGGGACGCGCGGGCGTCATGCCGCGCGTTCGCACGCCCCGGCGCGCGAGCGTTCCCCCGACCTTCTGCGCCCGGGACGACTCATGGACGCCGCGACATGAGTCGCCACCGGCACAGAACCTGGCCGGCCGGGGTCCGGGGCGGCGGTGGCTGGTGCGGCCCCGCACCGAGGGCCGGAGCCGAGGTTCTGCACCGCTGAGGACCCGTGCCGGCGACGAGATGAGTCCTCGGCGGCGCAGAACCTGCGGCCCCCGATAGCCTCGGGGGATGAGCGCGACCCCGGCGTCCCCCGCCCCCGACGCGTCGGCCGATGCGTCGACACGGATCCCCGACCTCCCCGCCGGGATCGGCGGCACCGATCCGACCGCACCGCTGCAGTACACCGCCGAGGACGTCGCCGCCGCTCGTGACCTGCTCGGACAGGCGCGGAGAGGAGAGGCGACGGGGTCGGACGGCGCGTCTCGCCCGTCCGACCCGTCGGCCGCGCAGGAGGCCACTGCGGTGGTGACCCTGAGCGATGAGCAGATCGCCGCGCTCGACGGCTACGAGCGCCGCCAGTTCGTGGCCCTGCCCTGGCTCGACGCGCATGCCCAGCAGCGACGCGTCGCCGCGGCCGTCGCCCTGCGCGGCATGATCGCGAGCGGCCAGGTCCTCACCCGCACCGCCCGGGACGAGGAGGGGCCGCGCTGGCGGGCCGTCCCCGAGATCTCCGGCTGCCTCGTGCTGCGCCGCACCGCGGAGTCGTTCACCACCGCCGAGCGGACCGTCCGCACCGAGGCCGGGCCGCAGGTCCATCGCCTGCACTGCTACAGCCACCCCGGCGGGGTGCTCGAGGAGGAGACGACGGCCGACGGCCTCCACCGCTTCACCGTGCTCCGCGCCGAGGAGGCGACCGTGCGCCTGGCCGCCTTCCTCGACCCCGCGGGCCTCGCCGATCCCGCCGCCGATGCCGCTTCCGACGTCGGCGGCGCGAGCGTCCACGTGCGCGGCTCGGAGCTGCCCGCCCACCCGCTCGCCGCGCAGCTCGCCGCGACCCGGGCGCTGACCGTCCTGACCCGCGTGCGCACGGCCGACGGGACCGTCCAGCAGCTCAGCGCCTACGCGACCGCCGACGGGATGCTCACCATGGAGGCCCTCGACCCCGGAGCCCAGGACCCCCGCCTCGAGTTCCGCGGCGTCGGCCCCGCGTCCCTGCGCGCGCTCGCGACGGTGCTGGTCAGCGGCCAGGGCACGCCGCAATGACCCCGCCGTCGGGGGAGCACGCGCCGCCGTCGCCGCGGGAGGCGACGCCGACCGCAGGACCGCCCTCCGCGGCGCCCCCGGGGCCGGACCTCACATCCCGGGCCGCCCGCGCGTCTGCCGGGTGATGACCATGAAGATCCCCCACGAGACCGCGGTCCAGCGGCACGGCCCCACCGTGCTGCGGGTGTGCTGCGCCGTCCTCGGCCCGGGACCCGACGCCGAGGACGCCTGGGCGGAGACGTTCCTGGCGGCGCTGACCTCCTGGCCCGATCTCGCGGAGGACACCAACCTCGAGGCCTGGCTGGTGCGCGTCGCCCATCGCAAGGCCATCGACGTCACCCGCCGGCGGGCCCGCCAGGCCGTGCCCACGGATGACCTGCCCGAGCAGACCTCCCGCCGCGGGAACCCCGGCCGGGACGACGGGGTCTGGACCGCCGTCGCGGCCCTGCCCGAGAGGCAGCGGCTCGCCGTCGCCTATCACTACCTCGGCGGACTCCCGCACGCCGAGACCGCCGCCCTGATCGGCGGGAGCGCCGAGGCCGTCCGTCGCGCCTCGGCCGACGGCATCCGAGCCCTGCGACGGAGCTTCGCGGCAGGCGACGACACGGAAGGAGCTGCGCGATGACCGACACCCCGAGCCTCCCCGAGCACCTCACGACGAGCGAGCGGGAGGCGCTCTTCCCGCTCCCCGATCCGGCCCTGGCAGGACTCCGCGCCCGCCTCGTGCAGCAGGCCGACGACGCAGGCCTCGTCGAGGTCGCCTATCGCACGCTCGACACCCCCCTCGGCCCGCTCCTGCTCGCCGCGACCGCGCAGGGGCTGGTCCGCGTCGCCTTCGAGCGCGAGGGCTTCGACGCCGTGCTCGCCGCCCTCGCGACGACGCTGAGTCCCCGCGTGCTGGAGGCGCCGCGCCGGCTCGACGAGGCGGCCGTCGAGCTGGAGGAGTACTTCACCGGCACCCGCCGCCGCTTCGACCTGCCGCTGGACCGCGCCCTGTCCACCGGCTTCCGCGAGAAGGTCCAGCGCGTCCTGCCCCGGATCGACTACGGCTCCACCCGCTCCTACAAGGAGATCGCCGAGCTCGTGGGCAGCCCGCGGGCCGTCCGCGCCGTCGGCACCGCCTGCGCCACCAACCCGCTGCCGATCGTCGTGCCGTGCCATCGCGTGCTGCGCACCGACGGCGCGCTCGGCGGCTACGTCGGCGGCCTCGACGCGAAGACCGCCCTGTTGACCCTGGAGAGGACCGCATGACCAGCCCCGACCCCCGCACCGGCCCCGACACCGGCGCGCGCCCCGACGCGGACC
This sequence comes from Brachybacterium sp. SW0106-09, assembly GCF_001293905.1. Classification (NCBI taxonomy): domain Bacteria; kingdom Bacillati; phylum Actinomycetota; class Actinomycetes; order Micrococcales; family Dermabacteraceae; genus Brachybacterium; species Brachybacterium sp. SW0106-09. The sequence goes on along the minus strand of NZ_BCAK01000017.1, from coordinate 87,756 downwards.
CTCGCACCGGCACCCGTACCGGCACCGGCACCGACATCGTGATCGGCGAGGACGGCCTGGCCCGCCCCGGCTGGGCGGCGAGCGACCCGATGCTGCGCGAGTACTACGACACCGAATGGGGCATGCCCGTCCGCGACGAGCAGGGCATGTACGAGCGGATCAGCCTCGAGGCCTTCCAGGCCGGGCTGTCCTGGGCGACGATCCTGCGCAAGCGGCCCGCCTTCCGCACCGCCTTCAACGGCTTCGACCCCGAGGTCGTCTCCCGCTACGGCGAGGCGGAGGTCGAGCGGCTCATGGCCGACGCCGGCATCGTGCGCAACCGCGCGAAGATCCTCGCGACCATCACCAACGCGAAGGCGACCCTGGCGCTGCGGGAGAAGGGCGGGCTCGTCGACCTCGTGTGGTCCTTCCAGCCGGGGACGACTCCCGCGCCGAGGACCGTCGCCGAGATCCCCACCCGATCGCCGCAGTCGACGGCGCTGTCGAAGGCCCTGCGCAAGGAGGGGTTCGCCTTCGTGGGGCCGACGACGATGTTCGCGCTGATGGAGGCCGTCGGCATCCTCGACACCCACCTGCTGGGTTCGCACCGCCGCGGCACCTCCGGCGTCTGGGAGGCCTGAGGGTCCGGGCGGGGCCGACGGGACGGCCGCTCCGGATCAGCCCGCCGCGCCGTGCTCGACGCCGCCCGTGGCGTCGTCCGTCGCGCCGAGCTCCGCGCCGACGGCGTCGGCCCACTGCGCGAGCACGTCCTCGAGGCGGCCATGGACGCGCAGGGACGCGTCGGGATCGGCGCGGGTCGGGCCGTCGTTGAGGATCACCACCGGCTTGCCCTGCTTCCGAGCGGCGCGCACGAAGCGCAGCCCCGACTGCACCGTCAGCGAGGAGCCCAGCACCAGCAGGGCGCTCGCCTCCTCGAGCGCGGTGAAGGCGGAGGCGACCACCTCGCGCCGGGCGGACTCGCCGAAGAAGACCACGTCGGGCTTGAGGATCCCGCCGCACAGCGGGCAGGGCGGGTAGCGGAAGGAGCTGGTGCGGTCGACCTCGGCGTCCCCGTCGGGCGCCTGGGCGGCATCGGCTGCGAGCTCGGGCAGGCGGGCCGCGAGCTCGGGGTTCATCGCGAGCATCCGGGCGTGCAGGGCGGCGCGCGAGGAGAGGGCGTCGCACTGCTGGCAGCGCACCCGGTCCAGGCGTCCGTGCAGGTCGATCACGGGGTCCGAGCCGGCGGCGGCATGCAGGCCGTCCACGTTCTGGGTGATCACGGCGGTGACGGGGAAGGCGGCGGGGGACAGCACCGCGAGCAGTCGGTGGGAACGGCCGGGCAGTGCGCTGCGGAACTGCTCCCAGCCGACGGTGGAGCGGGCCCAGTACCGGCGTCGGGCGAGGTCGTGCCCCATGAACTCCTGGTAGGTCATGGGGGAGCGGGGCACCGCATCGCGGCCCCGGTAGTCCGGCAGGCCCGAGCCCGTGGACATCCCCGCCCCGCTCAGCACCGCGACCGGCCGGTCCCGCAGCAGCGCGAGCGCCTCGTCGATCTCGTGGTCGTGGCTGCGCAGGCCGTAGCGCGCCCCCTCCATCGGCCCCCAGGCGGGCAGACGCGGCCCGCCGCGGGTCGGACCCGGGCCGTCCAGCGGGCGGGAGGTCGCGGTCGCGAACCAGCGGCCGACGTCCGCCGCGGGACCGGCGAGGCCGGAGCGGGGCGAGGTGTCCTCGGCGCGACTCATTCCTCGAGCGTAGAGCGCGAGTCCGTCGCCGTGGCGCCATCGGCGCCGGAGGTGACTCCATCCTCCCCGTCGGCCCGGTCCCGCCGCGAGCGGATCCGCTGGGTCGCCAGTCCCACCAGGGCGAGGACCCCGATCCCCGCCACGATCGAGGAGTAGATCCGCACGAAGCCCTCGAGCGCCTCGCCGCCGGCCTGTCCGAAGGCGTAGCCCGCGACCACGAACACCGCGTTCCAGATCGCGGAGCCGATCCCTGTGGCCAGCGCGAACAGCCACACGGGCATCTTCTCTATCCCCGCCGGGACCGAGATGAAGGTGCGCACCATCGGCACGAAGCGCGCGAGTGCCACGGCGGGGAAGCCCCAGCGCTCGAAGAATCGCATCGCCATGGTCACGTCCTTCTCCTCGAGCAGCGGGAGGCGCCGCACGAGAGCCGTGGTGCGCCGCAGCCCGAGCGCGCGCCCCACCGCGTACACGCCGAGCCCGCCGAGGACGGAGCCGAGCGTCGTCCAGAAGATCGGCACCAGCACGTGCTGGCCGTTCGCCGCGGCGGTGACGCCGGCGAAGGGGAGCAGCACCTCGCCGGGGATCGGCGGGAACAGCGCCTCGGACGCGATCACGAGCGCGGTGCCGGGACCGCCCAGGAACTCCATCAGGGCGATCGCCCATGCCGTGACGTCCACAGGGGCCTCCCGTCCTGGCACATCGGCTGGCGCGTGCACCGTAGCGGGGGACGGTGGAGGGCAGGTGAACGGCACGTGGCGACAGACCGGGCGCGTCCCCACCAGCGGCCTTGCAGAGGCGTGCTGCAACTTTGCAGCGACCTGTTGACAACGATGGAATGAAGCGCTTTCCTAGTGGTGATCCACCCGACCAGATCCCCTTCGAGCTGGAGGAGGCCGCGCTGATGGACGGCGCGAGCCGGCTGCGGATCTTCTGGTCGATCGTGCTGCCGCTGTCCCGCCCGATCCTCGGCGCGGTCGCGATCTTCGTGTTCATCGGCGCGTGGAACAACTTCCTGTGGCCCTTCATCGTCGTCAACGACTCGAACCTGATGACGCTGCCGACGGGCCTGCAGACCGTGATCAGCGCCTACGGCATCCAGTACGCGCAGAACATGGCCCAGGCGATGCTCGCTGCGCTGCCGCTGATCGTGGTGTTCATGTTCTTCCAGCGCCAGATCATCAAGGGCATCGCCACCACCGGCATCGCCGGCACCTGATCCGGCGGTGGGCAGCGCCCGGGCCGTGGCGCCCGTCGGCCTCCGGGGGCCGACGGGCGCCGCGCGGGCGACCGACGAGTTCGGTCGCCCAGGGCCCCGGGTGTCCACAGGGGACGCCGCATAGGTCACACGGGTTTGCCTCCCCGCGCTCACCTGGCCTGGGATGGAGGGACGGTCGCCGGCACGCGGCGGCCCCGTCCCGCAGGAGGCAGCCCATGACGACTCTCGAGCACTCGATCGTGATGGGCGGGAGCATGGCCGGACTGCTCGCCGCCGCGGCCCTCGCCCCGCACAGCGCCCGCGTCACGATCGTCGACCGCGACCCGCTGCCGGTCGACGGGCCCGAGGCCTTCGCCCCACGCCGCGGCGTGCCCCAGGGCGGGACCGTCCACCGCCTGCTCGCCCTCGGCGAGGCGCGGATGGAGGAGCTCCTGCCGGGCCTGCGCGAGGAGCTCCTCGCCGCCGGCGCCGTCCCGCGGGCCGCCCGCGAGGCGGACACTGTGCTCGACGAGGCGACGCCGAACGAGGGTGCCCCGGCAGCGGCCGACGGCCCGCTCGGGACCGGCGAGTCCGCCGCCGCCCCGGGCATCGACGAGCCCGGCACCCTGTGGCTCACCCGCCCCGTCCTCGAGGGCGTGGTGCGCCGCCGCGTGCTCGCCCTGCCCGGTGTCGAGGCGGTCCAGGGCGCCGTCGGCGGACTCCTGACCAGCGACGTCAAGCGCACCGTGACCGGCGTGCAGCTCCGCGGCGGGGAGGTCGGCGAGCTGCACGGCGACCTCGTGGTCGATGCCGCCGGGCGCAGCAGCCGCGCCGCCACCTGGGTCGAGGGCCCCGGGTTCGAGCGCCCGCGCACCCTCGGCACACGCGTCCACGTCGCCTACACCTCGCAGCGCCTGCGCCTGCGCGAGGGCGCGATGCCCGAGGGCGCCGAGTCTCTCGGGCAGCCGGCGACCGGCAACAACCCCTTCACGATCGACCTCGAACCGTGCGGGGCCGACGAGCACATCCTCTCCATCGCCGGCACCGCCCGCCACCAGCCGCCCACCGATCTCGAGGGCCTGCTGGACATGGTCGCGCTGCTGCCTGAGCGGGAGACCGCCGACGCCCTGAACAGCGCCCTCGAGGGTGCGGAGCCGGTGGGGGAGCCGTCCGTCGCCAAGGCCGCGGGCGCCCACCGCCAGCTCTGGGAGGAGACGACCGACGGTCCCGCAGGCCTCGTCCACATCGGCGACTCCGCCGCGATGTTCACCCCGCTGTACGGCCAGGGCATGACCATGGCGGCGGTCGGCGCGGTCGCGCTGCGGGACACGCTCACACGCGACGGGGCCGACGGTCTCGCCGCCCGCTTCCCCCGCCTGCTCGGTGCACTGCTCGACCGCGCCTGGGAGATCACCACCTCCCGCGACGCGCAGATCCCCGGTGCCGAGATGCTGGTCGACGGCGCGGTGGTCGAGGAGCTGCCGGTGCCGGGATCGCTCATCGGCGCCGCCTCGGGCGAGTAATCCGCGGCCGAGGAGACGGTCCCGGCTCCGTGCCGTGACGCGCCGCGATCGTGTCCCTCGCCGACCAGGCGCGGCTCAGCGCGTGTAGGTGAGCACCCGATAGCGCAGGCCGCTCGCGGCCTCGTGCCAGCCCTCCGCGGGCTCGGCGGCGGTGACCGCGAAGTCCGCAGGGATCTCGGGTGCGAGGGTGTCCCCGTCGACCTCGAGGTCGATCTCGGTGACGACCAGCTGCTCGGCGACCTCGATCGCGTCGGCGTAGATCGAGCCGCCGCCGATCACCCAGGTGGTCCCTGTCGGGCCCGCCTCGGTCGCGGCGAGCTCGAGCGCCTCCGGCAGCGAACGGGCGCGCATCGCGCCGGGCATCTCGAGGGAGTCGTCACGGGTGATGACGATGTTCGTCCGCCCCGGCAGGGGGCGGAACCTCGGCGGGAACGATTCCCAGGTGCGCCGCCCCATCACGACGGGGGAGCCGGAGGTGGTGCGCTTGAAGTGCTTCAGGTCCTCGGGCAGGTGCCAGGGCATGGTGCCGCCGTCGCCGATCACCCCGCCGCGCGCCTGTGCCCAGATCATGCCGATCCGCGGCGCGGCCGCGTCGTCGGCCGCGCCCGTTCCGCGCACGCCGTCGGCCGCGCTCGACGTGCACGCGTCGGCCGGGCCGGCGCCGGGATCCGCGCCCGTGCTGTTCGTCCCGTCGGCCGCACTCACACGGCCACCGGCGCCTTGATGCCCGGGTGGTGCTGGTAGCCGACGATCTCGATGTCCTCGGGCTCGTACTCGAGGATCGAGTCGGGCCGACGGTTCAGGCGCAGCTCGGGGTACGGGTAGGGCTCGCGGGAGAGCTGCCGCTCCGCCTGCTCGACGTGGTTGTCATAGATGTGGCAGTCCCCGCCGGTCCACACGAAGTCGCCCACCTCGAGGTCCGTCTGCTGGGCGACCATGTGCGTGAGCAGCGCGTAGCTGGCGATGTTGAAGGGCACGCCGAGGAACAGGTCGGCGCTGCGCTGGTACAGCTGGCAGGAGAGCTTCCCGTCGTGCACCTCGAACTGGAACAGGGCGTGGCAGGGCGCGAGCGCCATCTGCGGGATGTCCGCCGGGTTCCAGGCCGAGACGATCAGGCGCCGCGAGTCGGGGTTGCTGCGGATCTGCTCGACCACGTCGGTGATCTGGTCGATCACGCCGCCGTCCGGGGTGGGCCAGGAGCGCCACTGCGCGCCGTAGACCGGGCCGAGATCGCCATTCTCGTCCGCCCACTCGTCCCAGATCGTCACGTCGTGCTCGTGGAGATAGCCGATGTTCGTCTCCCCGCGCAGGAACCACAGCAGTTCCACGATGATCGAGCGGGTATGCACGCGCTTGGTCGTGACCAGCGGGAATCCCTGCGAGAGGTCGTAGCGGATCTGCTTGCCGAAGAGGCTGCGGGTGCCGGTGCCGGTGCGGTCGCCCTTGGCGTGGCCGGTCTCCAGGACCTCGCGCAGCAGGTCCTCGTAGGGGGTCGGGATCGTCACCGGAGTAGCTCCTCGTTCTCGGGGTGGGCAGTGGACTCGCGCACGACCAGCGAGTACGGCGTGTCGATCGTGCGGGGCGGGCCGTCGTAGCCCTGGATCCGCTCGGCGAGCAGGTCCAGCGCGGTCGCGGCGAGGGTGAGCTTGTCCGGCGCGATGGTGGACAGCGACGGGATGGTGAAGGGGCTGTCGGGGGTGTCGTCGTAGCCGATCACGGCGACGTCCTCGGGCACGCGCCGGCCCAGGCGGCGCAGCATGGCGAGCGCGCCGGTGGCGAGGTCGTCGTTGCCGCATACGATCCCGTCGACCTCCGGATGGCGCGCGAGCAGCTCGCGCGCCCCGCCGAAGCCGTCCTCGCGCCGCCAGTCGTCCACGACCTGGATCCGGGCGGGCTCGCCGCCGAGGTCGTGCGCGGAGAGCGCCGCGAGGAAGCCGTCGCGTCGCATCGTCCCGGAGGAGTGGGGCTGCTTGCCCTGGGCGGTGTCGATCGCGCCGATGAACGCCAGGCGCCGTCGGCCCTGCGCGATCAGGTGCGAGGTCGCCTCGTACGCGGCGCCGACGTTGTCGATGCGCACGTAGTCGCTGCCCTGCGGGAGGGTCTCGGGCAGGTGCTCGCCGATGAACACGGTGGGCTGGCTGGTGCGCTCCATCCGCGCGAACAGCTCCTCCTCGAGCATCAGCGGGTTGAAGATGACCCCGTCGCCGAGCACGCGCTTGAACCCCTCGAGCACGGTTCGCTCCGCCTCGCGTCCGGCCGAGGTCGAGTGCAGCAGGATCGTCTGCCCGCGCTCCTGCGCCACCTCGATGAACTGCTGGGCGAGGTTCGAGAAGTAGGAGAAGTCCAGCGAGGGGACGGCGAGGGTGATCATGCCGCTCGCCCCGGTGCGCAGCTGCTGCGCCGCGACCTGTGGACGGTAGCCCACCTGCAGGATCGCTTCGCGCACCTTCTCGCGGGTGGAATCCTTCACGTGGGGGTAGTCGTTGACCACGTTGGAGACGGTCTTGATCGAGACGCCGGCGAGCTCGGCGACGTCGCGCAGCGACGGCGGACGTCGGCGGCGGGTCGCGGGGCTCGAGGGCATGAGGTCGATTCTCGCACCGTCCTGCGCGGGCGGGGCGCGACGTGACCGAGGTCGTGTCGAGAGTGCCGGGGCAGGGTGTCAGCAGAAAGGGGACTGCAGCGGCATGCCGCGCGGCTGAGCGGCTCAGTGTGCCGATGGAGTCCCGTTTCTGCAGAAGCCCGGGAGCGGCGGGACGCCGTTGACGGGGAGGCAGGCCTGTGGAAGCATGTTTGCAACGTTGTAGAAGCGGTCGTCGCGCCGGGCGCAGCTGCCCGGTGGCACGACCTCGCCGCTCCCTCGCTCCGCCGTCGATCGCCGCTCCGGCGCCGCATCGCCGGCCCGCCCCACTCCAAGGATGCCGACACCGATGTCTTCGCCCGTCACCCTCACCCTGCACCCGTCCTTCCAGGTCGCGCCTGTGCGCCGCCGCACCTTCGGCGCCTTCGTCGAGCACCTCGGGCGCTGCGTCTACACCGGCATCTTCGAGCCGGATCATCCGTCGGCCGACGAGGATGGCTTCCGCACCGACGTGCTCGCCCTGACCCGCGAGCTCGGCGTGAGCTCCGTGCGCTACCCGGGCGGGAACTTCGTCTCCGGCTACCGCTGGGAGGATGGCGTGGGCCCTGTCGAGGAGCGCCCCGCCCGCCACGACCTCGCCTGGCACTCCAGCCCAACACCGTCGGGCTCGACGAGTTCATGGCCTGGGCGGGCAAGGCCGAGGTCGAGCCGATGTACGCGGTGAATCTCGGCACCCGCGGGATCGAGGAGGCGCTCGACGTGCTCCAGTACGCGAACGCCCCGCAGGGCATCGCGTACTCGGACCAGCGCGCCGAGAACGGCCACGCCGAGCCCTACGGCATCCGCATGTGGTGCCTGGGCAACGAGATGGACGGCCCCTGGCAGGCCGGGCACAAGACCGCCGAGGAGTACGCGCGGATCGCCACCGAGGCCGCCCGCCTCATGCGCCAGGAGGACCCCGACCTCGAGCTGATCGCCTGCGGCTCCTCCAGCTCGCAGATGGAGACCTTCGCGGCCTGGGAGAACACCGTCCTCACCGAGTCCTACGACCTGGTCGACATGATCTCCGCCCACGCCTACTACTCGGAGAAGGACGGCGACCAGGCCTCCTTCCTCGCCTCGGCCGACGACATGGACCACTTCATCGACTCCGTCGTCGCGACCGCCGATCACGTGCGCGCCAAGCTCAAGCGCGACAAGCGCATCATGATCAGCTTCGACGAGTGGAACATCTGGTACCAGCACCGCGCCGAGTCCCGCCCGCCCAGCGGCGATGACTGGCCGGTCGCACCGGTGCTGCTCGAGGACACCTACAGCGCGATGGACGCCGTCGTCTTCGGCAACCTGCTGATCTCCCTGCTGCGACACAGCGACCGCGTCGCCTCCGCGTCCCTCGCCCAGCTGGTCAATGTCATCGCCCCGATCATGACCGCACCCGGCGGGGAGGCCTGGAAGCAGACCACCTTCCACCCCTTCGCCCTCACCTCCCGCCACGCGGCCGGGCAGGTGCTCGACGTGCGCGTGACGGCGCCGACCTTCAAGAACACCCGCTTCGGGAAGAGCTCTGCGGCCGATGCGGTGGCGACCTGGGACGAGGAGTCCGGCGCGCTGACCCTGTTCGTGGTGAACCGCGGCCCCGAGGGCGAGCAGGCGCTGGACGCGGACCTCGCCGGCTTCGGTGACCTCGAGCTGGTCGAGGCCGTCACCCTCCACCACGAGGACCCCTACGCCGCGAACACCCAGGACGCGCCCGAGACCGTCGTGCCCGCGCCGAACGACTCGGTCGCGCTGGACGGCGGCCGCCTCGTCGGCGCGCTGCCCGCGATCTCCTGGTCGATGATCCGTCTGGCCCGCCGGGCCTGACCCCTGACACGGTCCGGCCGGGTGGAGCGCCCCCGGCCGGGCCGCCACCCACCCGCACCCACCGACCGTGTCTGCAGATGTGGGCTTCCAGCGGCACGCTGAGCCGCTGAGCTCCGCGGCGTGCCGCTGGAGTCCTCTTTCTGCAGACGATCCGCCCCACCGACCTCGCCTCGCCCCGCCATCCCGAGGAGCCCTCGATGACCGCCCGCACCCTGACCACCGGCCTCGTCGGCGCCCTCGCCCCGACCTCGACCGGCACCCGCCCGCTCGCCCCGCGCACCGGAGAGACCGACGGGCCCGCCCGCGTCGTGATCGACCTGGACCTGCCCGGCGCCACGATCTCCCGCCACCTCTACGGCCACTTCGCCGAGCACCTGGGCCGCTGCATCTACGGCGGCTTCTACGTGGGCGAGGACTCCGAGATCCCTAACGTGCGCGGCATCCGCACCGACGTGGTCGAGGCGCTGCGAGCCCTGCGGATCCCGAACCTGCGCTGGCCCGGCGGCTGCTTCGCCGACGACTACCACTGGCGCGACGGGATCGGCCCGCGCGAGGACCGCCCCCGCATGGTCAACTCCCACTGGGGCGACATCGTCGAGGACAACTCCTTCGGCACCCACGAGTTCATGGACCTCGTCGAGCTGCTCGGCACCGAGGCGTACGTCAACGGCAACGTCGGCTCCGGCACGGTGCGCGAGATGAGCGACTGGATCGAGTACCTCACCCGCGCCGACGACTCGCCGATGGCGGCGCTGCGCCGCGAGAACGGCCGGGACGAGCCGTGGACCGTGCCGTTCTTCGGCATCGGCAACGAGGCCTGGGGCTGCGGCGGGAACATGCGCGCCGAGGACTACGCCGCGCTCGCCCGCCAGTACGCCACCTACGTGCGCGACCACGGCGACAACCAGGTCACCCGCATCGCCGCCGGCGCCTCCGACGGCGACTACGCCTGGACCGAGGCGCTGATGCGCGCGATCGACGGCCTCGAGGGCCGTGACGGCCGGCCCGGCCCCTTCCAGGCGATCTCCCTGCACTACTACACGATGTCCGGGCCGTGGGAGGACAAGGGCAGCGCCACCGAGTTCAGCGACCAGGAGTGGTACCGCACCCTCTCCCGCGCCGTCCGCGCCGAGGAGCTCGTGGCCCGCCACGCGACCGTCATGGACCGCCACGACCCGCACAGGAAGGTCGGCCTGGTGTTCGACGGGGCACCTGGTGGAACGTCGAGCCCGGCACGAACCCCGGATTCCTGCACCAGCAGAACACCGTGCGCGACGCGCTCGTCGCCTCGCTGCACTTCGATGGCTTCCACCGCCACGCGGACCGGCTCCTCATGGCGAACATCGCCCAGACCGTGAACGTGCTCCAGGCGATGATCCTCACCGACCCGGACTCCGGCGCGCTCGTGCTCACCCCGACGTACCACGTCTTCGCGATGAACGCCGGGCACCAGGACGCCGCCGCGCTCGACGCCCACCTGCTGCTGCCCGAGGAGGTCGCCGAGGTCGACGGCCGGCCGCTGCCGCTCGTCTCCGCCTCCGCCTCGCTGCGGGCCGACGAGGGGGCGGCGCTCGTGTCCCTGTCGAATCTCTCGGCCGACGAGCCCCGCACCCTGGTGCTCGACCTGCGCGGCCGTTCGGTGACCGGCCACGAGGCGACCGTGCTGACCGGCGCGTCGACCGCCGCCCACAACACCCCCGAGCAGCCGGACGCCGTCGCCCCGGTGCCGCTGACGGACGTGCGCGAGCACGAGCGGGGCCTCGAGGTGACCCTGCCGCCGCACTCCTTCGCGACGGTGCGGCTTGACCTCGCCTGACCGCGGCGCCGACCAGCCCCGGCAGGGCGCGAGAGTGGAGAGGCCCGGTGCGTCGGCCGGTGGTGCGGAGGAGCGCCGCGAGCACCTCCGCACCCTGCTGGGTCTCGACCCCACCACGACGGAGGGAAGCCTCGCCGCCGTGCCGCAGGCCCCGTCGGACGGCGGCCCGGTCGAGGTGCAGCTGCTCGCCCCGTGCGGGGAGCCAGGAGCCGCGCCGGATGCCGACCCCGACGTGGTCTCGGCGTTCCTGCTGCGCCCCGACCCGGCCGTCGACACCGGCGCCGGCGTCGTCCTGATCGCCGGGCACGGCCGCGGCATCGACGATCTCGTCGCCACCGACCCGGCCGACGAGTACCACGACGCCCTCGCCCACAAGCTCGTCCGCGCCGGGCTGACGGTGCTGTGCCCGGAGATGATCAGCTTCGGCCGGCGCCGAGTCCCGCCCCCGCCGGGCGGCGCTCCATGGGCGCCAGAGGAGAAGACCTGCGAGATCGACGCGGCCCGGCACCTGCTGCACGGCCGGCCGGTCATCGGCCGCCGCGTCGCCGACGCCCGCGCCGCGGTCCAGGCGCTGCGCGCCCTGCCGGGTGTGGACCCGCAGCGGGTCGCCGTCGCCGGTGGCTCCGGGGGTGGGGCGGTCGCGCTGCTGCTGGCCGCGGCCGACGAGACGATCTCCGCGGCGCTGGTCGCTACCTTTTTCTGCAGCTTCGCAGCGAGCATCGCCTCCATCCGGCACTGCCCCTGCAACATCGTCCCTCGCCTGCTGCCCGAGCTCGAGATGGCGGACATCGCCTCGCTGATCGCCCCGCGCCCGCTGGTGATCGAGGCGGGGGCGCGCGACCGCACCTTCCCGATCGCCGCGACCCGCGAGGCGTTCGCGCAGCTGGGGCCGGTGTGGGAGGCACAGGGGGCGGTCCCGCCCGAGCTCGTGGTCACCCCGGGAGGTCACGCGTTCCGCGCCGAGCACTCGCTCGAGGCGCTGCGGGAGCACCTGACGAGCTGAGCCGCGGACCGTCGCACGGAGCCGACGCGGCAGTCCCTCGGTCGTCCCCGGTCAGGACGCCGCGCCCTGCCCCGAGGTCGACGCCCCGCCGGGATAGCGGCTGCACTGCGGGCAGCGGGTGAGCAGGTCGTGACGGCACGAGACGACGTGGGCGAGGAACCGTTCGGCATCCTCGAGCCGCTCCCGCTCCTCGCGCAGCTGCGCTCGCCGGCGGGTGATCATCTCTGTGCGGCCCGCCTCGTCGCGATGCAGCACCTGCGTGATCTCGGCCAGGCTCATCCCCACCTGCTGACAGGCCCGCAGCACCCGCAGTCGGTGCAGATGCTCCTCGGAGTAGTCGCGGTGCCCGGCGGCGGTGCGGTCGGGGCTGACCGCGCCGACCTCGTCCCAGTGGCGCAGCACGTGCTCGGCCACGCCGATCCGTGCGGCGGCCTCGGAGATCCTCATGCGCCTATCCTGCCGTGACGACTGTGCCCTTGCCCTCAGGTCGACCTGAGGTCATACCGTCCCGGCATGGTCTCCTCGGCACGCCCGTCACCCTGCCCCCTGCCCGCCCCCACCGTCGTCGACCTGGACGGCGTCCCCGTCGCGGCCTGGGTCCTCGGCCCGGACGCCGCCGAGTCCGACGGCGACCTCGTCATCTGTCACGGCACGCCCTGGTCCGCCGCGCTGTGGGCCGAGCTCGCAGCGGCGCTTTCCGAGCAGTGGCGCGTGCACCTGTGGGACATGTCCGGCTACGGCCGCTCCTCTCGGGACCCGTCGGCCGCCCTGGACCTGCGCACGCAGTCCGTCCGGCTCTCCCGCCTCCTCGAGCACTGGGAACTGGAGCGGCCCCGCGTGCTCGCCCACGACATCGGAGGCGCCGTCGCCTTCGGCGCCCACCTCCGCCACGGCGCCGAGTACGAGGCGCTGATGCTGTGGGACGTGGTGACCCTCGACCCCTGGGGCTCGCCGTTCTTCCGCCTCGTCGCAGAACACGCCGAGGTCTTCGGTGCGCTGCCGCCCGCCCTGCACGGAGCGCTCGTGCGTGAGTACGTCCGCGGCGCTGCCGGCTCACCCCTCGGTGAGGGTGCAGTCGACGGACTCGTCGGCCCCTGGACCGGCGGGCCCGAGGAGCGCGCGAGCTTCTACCGCCAGATCGCGGCGCTGCGCCCGGAGGACACCCGTGACCTGGTCGCCTCCCTCGACCGGGTGCGCACCCCGGTGAGCATCGGCTGGGGCGCCGAGGACCCGTGGATCCCGGTCGAGCAGGCGCGTCGGCTCGCGGACGCCCTGCCGGGGGAGGTGCCCGTGACGATCCTGCCCGGCGTCGGGCATCTGGTGCCGCTCGAGGCGCCGGATGCGCTGCGCGAGGCCGTCGGCCGCTGGCTCGGGGGCACCTGCGCGGCGCCCTGACCTCCAGCTTCATCTGTGTTCAACCTAGGGGTTGACGACGGTGGTGAGGGGGCGTAGTGTCCTCCTCATCAACCGAACGGTTGAGAAGGAGGGCGATGGACGCCGAAGACCTCTCGAGGGCGTTCGCCGCCCTCGCCGACCCCACGCGGCGGGACCTCGTCTCACGCCTGACTCTCGGTGACGCCACCGTCGGCGAGCTCGCCGCCCCGTACGACATGTCCCTGCAGGCTGTGAGCAAGCACCTCACGGTCCTCGAGTCCGCCGGCCTGGTCACGCGCCGGCGCGACGCACAGCGGCGCCCCGTCCACCTCGAAGCCGAGGTGCTGGGGGAGCTGACCGACTGGATCGACCGCCATCGCACCGCCGCCGAGGCCCGCTTCTCCCGCCTCGACGACGTGCTCCAGCAGCTCGAGGACCCCTCCCCGAGCAGCGCCCCGCGCAGCACCGACTCCCCGGAGGGAACGCCATGACCGCCGCCGACCGCCCCGCCACCGCCGACCGTCTGACCGCCGCCGCCATCGAGGCGGATCCCGAGGTCCCGCTGATCCGCATCACCCGGGACTTCCGGGCGAGCGCCGCCCAGCTCGTCCGCGCCCACACCGACCCCGAGATCTACGCCCGCTGGTGCGGGCCCAAGAGCCTCGACACCCGCATCGACCACTGGGACGCCCGCACCGGCGGCTCCTGGGCCTTCACCAACATCGACCGCGAGACGAAGGAGGAGTACTCCTTCCACGGCAGCTTCCACGAGGTGCGCGAGGACCGACTCGTGCAGAACTTCACCTTCGACGGCTGGCCGGACGGCGTCTCGCTGGACACGATGACCTTCGAGGACCTCGGCGACGGCTGGACCCGCATGCACAGCCAGTCCTTGCTGGACTCCTTCGAGGGCCGCGCCGGGATGCTCGAGAGCGGCATGGAGGTCGGCGTGAACGAGGGCTACGAGAAGCTCGACGCCCTGCTCGAGGGCGGGGAGGTCGAGGCCTCCTGAGTCGACGCCGGCGTGGCTGACGGGCTCCCGGCCCGTCGGCCGCGCCTGCGCGCGTCGGCCGTGGTGCTCGGCCGGGTCGCCCTCTCCCGTCAGCCGTGATGTCCTGGCCCGTCGGCCGGGCCGACCGCACCGCCGACCACGCCGCCCGGGCCCGTCGGCCGCTCCCGCGCACGCGCTGTCAGAGTGACAAGATCGAGTGTTTGCGCCCAGGGGTGGGGGAGATGTCCCCTTCTGCCGTACGGTGAACGGTGTGCTGGACGCCGCACCCCGCCGAGGGGACGCGCGCGGCACCCGAGACCTCAGTCCCTGTCCCTTCGACGATTGTGAATCCCCTTATGCAGGTAGCTGCCCGCAACAAGCTGTCCGCTCCTCCTCATCTGGCCAAGAACGGCCTGCGCATCACCCCGCTCGGCGGCCTCGGCGAGGTCGGCCGCAACATGACCGTGTTCGAGCACCACGGCAAGCTGCTCATCGTGGACATCGGCGTGCTCTTCCCCGAGGACCACCAGCCCGGCATCGACGTGATCCTGCCGGACTTCACCTCGATCCGCGACCGCCTCGACGACATCGTCGGCATCGTGCTCACCCACGGCCACGAGGACCACATCGGCGGCGTCCCGTACCTCCTCAAGGAGCGGGCCGACATCCCGCTGTACGGCTCGGAGCTGACCCTCGCCTTCATCACCGCGAAGCTCAAGGAGCATCGCATCACCCCGAAGACCATGCAGGTCAAGGCCGGAGACCGCCAGAAGGCCGGGCCCTTCGACCTCGAGTTCGTCGCGGTGAACCACTCCATCCCGGACTCCCTCGCGGTGTTCATCCGCACCTCCGCCGGCTCCGTGCTGCACACCGGCGACTTCAAGATGGACCAGTTCCCGCTGGACGGTCGCATCACCGACCTGCGCGCCTTCGCGCGCCTCGGCGAGGAGGGCGTGGACGTGTTCCTCACCGACTCGACCAACGCCGAGGTCCCCGGCTTCACGATGAGCGAGCGGGACCTCACCCCCGCGATCGACCGGGTCTTCGCGACCTCGCCGCGGCGTGTGATCGTCTCGAGCTTCGCCAGCCACGTCCACCGCATCCAGCAGGTGCTCGACGCCGCCCACGCCAACGGCCGCAAGGTCGCCTTCGTGGGCCGCTCGATGGTGCGCAACATGAAGATCGCGCGCGAGCTCGGATACCTCTCCATCCCCCGCGGCCTGGTCGTCGACTTCCGCAAGATCCAGTCGATGCCCGATCACAAGATCACCCTGATCTGCACCGGCTCCCAGGGCGAGCCGATGGCGGCGCTGGCGCGCATGGCCAACGGCGACCACCAGATCCAGGTGGGCGAGGGTGACACCGTGCTGATGGCCTCCTCGCTGATCCCCGGCAACGAGAACGCGATCTACGGGATCATCAACAAGCTCATCGACCTCGGCGCGAACATCGTCCACAAGGGCAACGCGAAGGTGCACGTCTCCGGCCACGCGAGCGCCGGCGAGCTCGTGTACTGCTACAACATCGTGAAGCCGAAGAACGTGCTGCCGGTGCACGGCGAGTCCAAGCACCTGCACGCCAACGCCGATCTCGCCCGGAAGACCGGCGTGCCCGAGGACCGCGTGGTCGTCGGCTTCGACGGCGTGGTCGTGGACCTCGTCGACGGGAAGATCAAGGTCGCCGGCAAGGTCGACGCGGGTCTCGTCTACGTGGACGGCCAGACCATCGGCACCGCCACCGAGGATACCCTCGCCGAGCGCCGCATGCTCTCCGGCGGCGGCGTGGTCACGGTCGTCGCGCTGATCGACCCCAAGACCCACAAGCCGGTCGAGCCGGTCGAGTTCCTCACCAAGGGCTTCGTGCACGACAAGAAGACCTTCGAGGGCGCCTCCGCCCAGGTCGAGAAGGCGCTCGCGCAGTCGAAGACCGACAAGATCGACGACATCGCCGAGATCGAGCAGATCGTGGTCGACACCGTCAGCAATCACCTGCGCCGCACCTACCGCCGCGAGCCCGCGGTGATGGCCGTGGTCATCGATTCCTGAGTCACCGACCCATCCCCGCGCGGCCGACGTCCGTCGTCGGCCCCGCACGACGGCCCCTCCGGCCCGCGTCACAGCGGTGCGGGAGGGGCCGTCGGCTCAGCCGATCCAGATCTGGCAGATGTTGCTGCGGGTGAACGTGATGACTCGATCGGCATGGAGGAACCCCTCGAGGGCCACTGGATCATTGTCGAGCACCTCGGTGAAGGGCGAGCCGTGCGTCGGCCACCTCAACGAGACAGGCTGCGGTACGGCGGGTCGAGTGAACCCGCTTCACGTGCCCGTACGTGCCCGCCGCCCTGGACCCGCCGCTGAACAGCTTGCGCCCACCGAGCCTGGTCGTGTGGGACTCTACGGCGGTGCCGGCCGACGGGGCGGGGTGGGCGGAGGGACGGGTGATGACAGCAACGAACACGGCTCTGAAGGTGGGGCGATGACGGTCGTCGGCGGATCCGGCGCCCGCGACGAGCCGAGCCTTGCGGGCGGGCGCGCCCCGCTGCAGCTGCTGGTCGGCGGGGCGAGCAGGGAGGAGCTGCACGCTCGGCTCGCGGAGCTCGGCATCCAGCTGAACGACGGCGCGCGCACGCTTCTCGAGGATTCGTGCTTCGACACCCGGGCGCCGGAGCGGCTCGAGGTCGTGCAGCGCAGCCTCCCGCAGCTCGGCCTCCCCTCGGGCGGCACGCTCCCGCAGATCACCGCCGCGGCACGGGAGCAGGGCCTCGCCCCGCTGCCGCCGGACACCGGCCCCTACCTCCGCCTCGCCATCACGGACCAGGAGCAGGCCCCGGACTCGATCCTCTCCGCCGGGAGGGCACCGACCGGCGCCGTGCACATCCTCACCGCACCGCTCAGCGCGGACCACGACTACCCCAAGGGCTTCTACCTGCGTGTCGTCGACGGCGTCACCTGGCTGCGGGGCTTTCGCTGCGACGACGAGTACGTGTGGCCGGCCGACGCCGTCCTCGCCCTGCGGGCCCCCGACGCGTGAGGGTCCCTGCGTCAGCTGACCGCGAGGCGGTGCCTGAGCGCTGAGCGCACCGCGGCGTCCGACCGAGCGGCGGCTGAACGCACCGCGGCACCCCGCCGTCCCGCCCCGTGGACGAAGTGGCTCAGATCACCGCCTCGCGACGTTCCGCCCCTAGGCTTCGAGAATGTTCTCCTGCCTGTCGCGCGGAGCGCTGGGGCTCCCCCTGGACCACACCGCCGCCATCGATCTCGCGCTCGCGCACGGCTTCGGGGGCGTGGACCCCGACCCCGAATACTTCCGCACCCTCCTGGCCGACGGCGGCCTCGAGGCCGTCTCCGCCCACGGCGAGGCCGTGCGGGCGAAGGGCCTGCAGTGGGGGATGGCTGGTCTCCCGATCGCGCTGGACTCCCCGGCCGAGGAGTTCCGCGCCTCCCTCGGCTCCCTGCCCGACGCCCTCGAGCTGCTCACCGCCGCCGGGGTCACCGCGGTCGGCACCTGGATCCGCCCCATGCACCAGACCCTCGACCATGCCGCCAATTGGCGCCTGCACGCCGGACGGCTCTCCCTGGTCTCCGAGATCCTCGCCGACCACGGGCTGCGGCTCGGACTGGAGTACATCGGGCCGAAGACCTTCTGGTCCACCGAACGCCACCCCTTCGTCCACGACATCACCGACGCCCGCGCCCTCATCGCCGAGACCGACGCGAGCAACATCGGCCTGATCCTCGACAGCTACCACTGGTACACGGCCGGGGAGACCCCCGAGGACCTCACGGGCCTGGCCGCTTCCGACATCGTCTCCGTCGACATCAACGACGCCCGCCCGGACCGGGCGCGCGACGAGCAGATGGACCTCGACCGCCGCCTGCCCTACGACACCGGGGTGATCGACCTCGACGGGTTCATGGGGGCGATCCGCGCGGCCGGGTACACCGGCCCCGTGAAGGTCGAGCCGTTCATGAAGGGCCTCGCCGAGCAGCCCGTCGACGAGGTCCTCGCCGACATCTCCACCCGCCTGGACCGGGCGATCACCGGCGCCTGACCCGACCCGGCCGGCGCAGTGGCTACTGGTACGAGACGAACCAGGGGCGCGGCTCGAGGGCGAAGGTCTCCTCCGGGGTGAACATCGGGGTGTCCTCGTCGTGGAAGTTCTTCCACGCCATGAAGATCCCGCCCGGCAGGTCCTGCTGGAGCGCGTTCCAGGTGGCGAGCTTGTCCTCCGGGGTGCCGTGCCCGTCGGCGTGCAGGGTGATCGCGAGCTCCGGGCGGGAGGTGTCCACGTCCTGCCGGTCCGAGATCATCGAGAGGTTGAACTGGTGCAGGATCAGCACCTTCTGCGGCAGGCCGTGCTCCGCCGTGAGATCCGCGAGCCAGGTGGAGACCTCGTTGATCTCCGCGGCGGTGACCGAGCCGATCTGCTCGAGATGCTTCTGCCCGGGCTCGAGCCGCCACTCGGCATCCAGCGCCAGGCCGACGTGCGGGGCGGTCAGCAGCTCCTCGTAGAGCTTCGCCTGGGTGAGGAAGTCGGTGGTGCCCGGCTGCAGGTCCAGCACCACGTACACCCCGGCCTCGCCCGCCGCGTCGACCCACTCCTGCAGGCCCTCGACGCCGAGCTCGGAGGAGTAGTCCCCGTCGCCGCCCGGCTCCGAGGAGGCGATGGTCGTGATGATCTCGAGGGCGGGGACGGCCGGCTCCTCGGCGAGCCCGTCGTACTCGGCGGCCATCTCCTGCACCCGCTCGAGGGTCTGCTCGAGGTCCTGCTCGCCGAGGATCCCGAGCGAGGGCACGGCGGGGGAGCCGTAGGCCGCGATCATGCGCCGTCCGGGGAAGGCGGTGAGGCCGCCGCCGGGCAGCTCGGTCGTGGTCGCGGCCCGTCCCATCGCCTCCACCAGCGCCGAGGCGTCCCCGAAGGAGTCGCCGAGCGCGAGCACGCCCACCGAGGCGTCCTCTCCGGCCGCCTCCTTCGCCGCGGCGACGCTCTCGCTGCTGCGGCCGACGTCCCCGCCGGGCGTCTCGACGACGGTGCCGCCCGCGGCGGTGACCACGGCGCTCGCGAGCGCCTGCGCGGGCGAGGCCGCCTCCGGGTCGATCAGCAGCGTCACGGCGGCGGTCGCCTCCCCGGCGGAGACCTTCGGGAGGTCGGGGTTCTCGGCGGAGAGGTCGATCTCGACGACCTCCCGACCGTCCCCGAGATCGCCGGGATCGACGCCCGCCGGGACGACGAGGGTGCCGGCGCCGAGCCGCTCGATCTCATCGGCGACCGCCTGGTCGATGCCCGCCAGCACCGGGGCGGGGAAGCCCTCGAGCCTCGGCAGCAGCGCCTCGAGCGAGGCCTCGTCGGCGAGGACGGCGACGTCCGAGGAGGTGAACAGCGCCGCGCTCAGGGCGGCGGACGCCGCAGGGAGATCGTCGCCCGGCAGCACCGTGGTCTCGGGGGGCTCGGTGCGCTCGACGGAGAGATCGCCCCCGGTGCAGGCCGCGAGGCCGCCCGCGAGCGCGAGCACCGTCGCGCCCGCGAACGTTCGCCGGGTGATGATCGCCGGTCGTCGGTCTCGTGCTGTCACGGCCGTGACCTCCTCTGCGATGTGGGCGAATGCCGGCGATCGGGCCGGCCCGAGCCCGGGCCGGTGCGTTCGCATGTGCCCATGCTGTCAGAGCCGCGGAGCGGCCGATGGCACGGAGAGCCCCGTGTCGGATCTCCCCGGCTGGTCGTCGTTCCTCGCTGCGGACCCGATGCGGTCGGCACGCGCTTGCCCGACCGAGATGCTCCGTGGTCTAGTCATTTAAGACGGAAAGCGGTTGCCGCCGCAGGGGTTGCGAGTGCGGCCCAAGGACCTCGAAGGAGAGCAGCCGCATGGCAGAACGCAGGATCGGCATCATCGTCAACGGCGCGACCGGGCGCATGGGCTACCGCCAGCACCTGGTCCGCTCCCTCCTCGCCATCCGCGATCAGGGCGGCGTCGAGATCGCCGACGGAGACCGGCTGGTGCCGGACCTGCTCCTCGTCGGCCGCAACGAGGAGAAGCTGCGCACGATCGCCGAGCGCCACGACCTGAAGAACTGGACCACCGACGTCGACGAGGCGCTCGCGAATTCACCTCGACTCTGTGCGCGCTGAGCCCCAGCATCGAGGTGCTGGTCGCGGCCCGCTTCGTGCAGGGCCTCGCCGGCGGCGTCGGCATCGTCATCGCCCAGGCCGCGGGGCGCGACATCTTCGACGGTCGCGAGCTGATCCGCTTCTACGGCCGCCTCGCGGTCGCTGGGCCCACCGCCGCGATCGTCGGCCCGATGATCGGCGGGCTGCTGAACACGTTCATGGACTGGCGCGGCCTGTTCGGATTCCTCGCCGTGGTGGGTCTCGCGCTGCTGCTCATGTCCGCGACGATGTTCACCGAGACGCTCCCGCCCGAGCGGCGCACCGCCGGCGGGCTGCGCCGCACCGGCGCCGCGCTGCGGGTGCTGGGCGCGGATCGGGTGTTCGTCGGCGCGGTCCTCTCCCAGGGCTTCGTCTACGCGGCGATCTTCTCCTATCTCGCCGGGTCCACCTTCGTGCTCCAGGAGATCTACGGCCTGTCCCCGCAGTGGTACGCGGCCGCGTTCGCCCTGAACTCCGCCGGAGGAGTGTTCTTCGGCTGGCTGGGCGGCCGCACCGCCGAGCGATGGAACGTCCACGGCGCGCTGTTCCTCGGTATCGCGCAGACCGGCACCGGTTGCCTCGGCCTGCTCCTGGCGGGACTGGCGCCGATGCCGCTCGCGGTGGTGATCGCCTCGCTGTTCCTGCTCGCCTCGGGGGCGCAGTTCTCGTCCCCCGCGGGCACCACGCTCGCGCTGTCCGAGTACCCGCAGATGGCGGGCACCGCAGGCTCGATCCTCGGCACCGCCCGTTTCGGCCTCGGCGGGCTCGCCGCCCCCTTCGTGGGGATCGCCGGCTCGCTGAGCATCCTGCCGCTGGGCGTGATCACCACCGGCGCCGCAGTGCTCGCCGCGGCCGGTGCCCTGCTGACGCTGCGCCGTCGCGCCCCCGAGTCCGTGGTGCACGCCGCGACGGCCTGACGCCCGCGGCGCACTGAGGCGGATCCTCCGCCGCGCGGGCCGGGGGAGCGGCGAGGGCGAGGCGATCGTCGGGCGTCCATCGCCCAGTGCGCCCGACGCGGGGCCCGGCGCTCAGCTCCGCTTCCAGTACGCCAGCGAGTGCACGCGCTCCTTCGGCAGTCCCGGCTCGCGACGCAGCGCCCCGGCGAGCCGGCGCGTCGGCACCCCCTCGAGGGCGACCATGACGCTCGTCCCCTCGGGCCTCACCTCACCCCCGAGGCGGTCATGTGTCGCCCGGTCAGCGAGGTGCGATCCCCGTCGATTCGCGCAGCGCCACGTCTCCGCGCACCCGCACCTCGCGCACCCCGTCGGCCGAAGGGTCCTCGCCGGAGCCGCTCGCGGCCTCCGCATCGTCCGCCGACCGGTGCGCGGGGGCGACGCCCTCGAGCACCCACGCCGCCGCCTGCGCGGCCATCTCCGACAGCGGCAGCGCGATCGTGGTCAGCGAGGGGTTCGCATCCGCCGCGGCGGTCACCCCGCCGAAGCCGGCGACCGCGACCTGGCCGGGCACGTCCAGGCCGCGGCGGCGCAGCTCGCCGAGCGCGCCGAGGGCCATCACGTCGGCCGGGGCGAACAGGCACAGCGGACCCTGCCCGGTGCCGCCGGCTCCCTCGAGATGCTCCTGGATGCGGGCGGCGAGCTCGAGCCCGCCGTCGCGGGTGAGGTCCGCGGCGATGCTCAGCTCGGGCTCGATCCCCGCCTCCGTCAGCGCGGCGATGAAGCCGCTGGTGCGGGAGCCGGCCGAGGGGATACCCGCGATGCCCTCGACCACGGCGAAGCGTCGATGGCCCTCGACGACCAGGGCGGTGGCGAGCTCGTGGGAGTCCGCGGCGTCGTCGGAGATGATCGTGCGGCCGACGCCCAGGGACTGGCCCAGGCCCACTACCTTCCCGCCGTTGCGCTCGAATCCCTGCAGCAGCGTGCTGATCGCGGTGTCGTCCTCGGTGCCGTAGCGGTGCGTGCCCACCAGCACGAGCGCGTCGACCTGCTGGGCGATCAGGGAGCGCAGCGCCCGCACCTCGGTGTCGATCCGGCGATCGGTCTGCATGAGCAGCACCTGGGACTGCGAGGCGAACAGCTGCTGCTGGATCTCGCCCGCGATGGTCGCGAAGTACGGATCGGCGAGGTCGTGCACGACCAGGCCGATCAGCCCCGAGCGGGAGCGGGCCAGGGCCTGGGCCTGGGCGTTGGGGACGTAGCCGAGCCGGTCCGCGGAGGCGCGCACCCGTTCGGCGACCTCCTTGCCGGGCACGCGGGCCGAGCCGTTGAGGACGCGGGAGGCGGTGGCGAGCGAGACGCCCGCATCCTGGGCGACGTCGCTGAGGCGCACGGCGGGCATCGGGGGCTCCTTCGTGGTGAGGCGGTCCTCCCGTCGGTGACCGTCCGGGCGGTGCGCACCGGAGCGGTCCGACGGGTCCGACGGGTGGGTCCGGCAGGGCTGCCGGGGAGGGCCGACGAGAGGGTGGGAAACGCTGTCCCGGGAGGGCCAGCATAACGAGGCGATCACGGCCACGAGGCCGGCACGGCAGGTCGGGGAACGTGATCCCGGTCGGGATGCGGGTCAGGCCATGGAGTCCCGGCGGGTCCCGTCCACGGGATAGCGCGGCGGCTCCCCGGCGGCGAGCCGCCGCAGCTCCCCGAGCGCGGCCTCGCCCATGCGGTGCAGCTCGTTGCCCTGGGAGCCGGCGAGGTGCGGGGTGAGCTGCGCGAGCTCCGCCTCCCACAGCGGGTCGTCGTCGGCGAGGTCGTCGTGCACGTCGAGGACCGCGCTGAGCCGTCCCGAGAGCACCTCGTCCCGCAGCGCGTCGATGTCCACCAGTGCGGGCCGGGCGGTGTTGAGGAAGGTGGTGCCGTCGCGCATCAGGCCGAGCAGCTCGCGGGTGACCATGCCCTTCGTCGAGGGCACGTCCGGGGCGTGCAGGCTCACCACGTCGCTGCGGGCGTAGAGCTCCTCCGGCTCGACCTTCCTCGCGCCGAGCTCCGCGATCCGCTCGGCGCTCGCGAAGGGGTCGGTGACCAGCACCTCGAGGTCGAAGCGGCGCAGGTGCTCGGCCACCAGCGTCCCGATCCGGGAGGCGCCGATCAGGCCGACGACCCCGCCGTGGTTCCCGATCCCGGGATCGGCCGCCGTGGCCGGGCCGACGGTGCGCTCGCGCCGGTAGCGTGCCTGCTGGGCGAGGGTCCGCTTCCCGGCGAGCAGGATCTGCGCGAGCGCGTACTCTGCGACCGGGACGGCGTTCGCCTCGGTCGCGGAGGTCACCACGATGTCGCCCCTGTCCCACACGGCGTCGGTGACGACGAAGCGGACGGTGCCGGCGGTGTGCACGATCGCGCGCAGGCGCGGCATCCGCGCGAGCGCCGCGGCGTCGACGGCGGGGGAGCCCCAGCCGGTGACCAGCACCTCCACCTCGGCGAGCTCCTCGCCCGGCGCGGCGGCGAGGTCCGGGACGGTGCGGGAGACGTCGATGCCGGTGATCTCCGCGAGCCGCTCCCGCTGGGCGGGGGAGAACATCCTGTCCTGCAGGCCCTCGGGCATCGCCAGCAGCGTCCTCATCGGGCGAGCTCCTCGCCGGCGGTGATCAGGGTGCGCAGGGTGTCCGCCTCGCGGGGCAGCAGCGCGGGGTCGTCGCCCGGCACGAACTCCAGCAGCGCATCGCGGTCCACACCGTTCGCGGCGAGGATCGCGAAGGCCGGCTCCCACAGGTCCGAGCGCTCGGCGAGCGGCAGGCGCTCGTGGCCCGGCCACCAGGAGAAGACGTGGATCGTGGAGGTGCGGGGCAGCGCCCGGCGCAGCGTGTCCAGCGCCGGCTCGACGGGCATGTCCTGGTGGGGCTGCCAGTAGGTGAGCACGTTCGTCCGTCCCACTTCGTCCAGCAGGCGCTGGATCGAGCCGATCTCGTCGGTGAGGGTGCCGCCGTGGAACTCGAGCCCGACCTCCAGCCCGTGGGCGGCGACGCGGTCGGCGAGCTCCCGGATCCGGCCGACGGTGACGGCGCGGTCCTCGGCGGAGGTCTCCGCCGAGCCGGTGCGGGTCGCCCACACCCGGATCCGCGGGGCGCCGAGCGCGCGGGCCGCGGCGATCACCGCCCCGCCCGCGGCGTGCACCTCCTCGTCGGAGCCGACGAAGGTGAGGTACGAGCCGTAGGAGGTGACCGCGAGGCCCGCCTCCTCGGTGACGGTGCGGGCGTGGGTGGCTGCGTCGAGGTCGCCCGGCGGGACGTGTGCGTCCCCGGCCCACTCGATGCCCTCGAGTCCGGCGGAGGCGGCGTGGCGCACCACCTCCTCGACCGGCAGGGAGCGGAAGGTGACGGAGCACAGGCCCGGGCGGATCATGACGATCCCTCCGATCTCGACGAGACGGGAAAGCGGTTGCGCTCAGGCTATCGCAGGTCCGGCGACGGCCGCCCGGGTCAGCCCTCGCGCTGTGCCCGCTCGGCCTCCTCCTGGCGCCAGACCTTCTCCTTGGCGATGTACTCGTTGTCCTCCGAGACGAGCTCCGCGATCTCCTCGTCGCCGTGGATCCGGCGCACTTCGAGCTTCATGCCGGGCCCCAGCGGGCAGCGCTCGGCCCACTGCCGCGCCTCGTCGCGGGAGGGCACGTTCAGGATCCAGAAGCCGTTGAACAGCGACTCCGTCGGACCGTAGGGCTCCTCGGAGAGGGCGGGCGGGGTGGAGGAGAAGTCGAGCACGAAGTTCTCCTCCGCGCCCGCGTCGGTGAGTCCCTCGCCGCCGGCGAGCACTCCCGCGTCGTGCATCGCCTCGTTGTAGGCGCCCATCCGGTCGACGACCTCCTCGAAGTCCACCTCGGCGCTCGCGCCGAGGGCGGCATCGGTCGCGCGCATGATCAGCATGTACTTCATCGGGGCTCCTCCCGTGGGGTCCGCGGCGATCCGTGGGCCGTCTGCGCTCAGCGTAGGGCCGCCTCGATCTGGGCACGCGGCGAACGGGCGGATCAGGTCAGCCGAAGCACGTCGCCTGACCGTCAGCGAGACGCAGACCGGCCCGGGGCCGTGACGGTCCCGGGCCGGTCGAGGTGCCGTGCCGGATCAGCGGCGGGGCAGCAGGTCGTCCATCGGTACGAAGTCGGCGAACTCGGGGTCCAGGGCGGGGCGTGCGGGGGCGGCGTCGGCCGACGCGTCCTCGACGGCCTGCGTTTCGGCGGAGCCGTCGGCCGCAGCGCCGTCGGCCACGAACCCGGCGGCCGGGAGCGCCGTCCCGCGACGGGCCCGCAGCATGGTGGCGAGCTCGGTCGCCGCACGGCGCACCCGCGCCGCGAGGGGATGCTCATCGGCTCGCCCCTCAGTGTCCGCGCCGAAGTCCGCCGAGGCCGCGAACACGGGGGTCGGCACGAGATCCGCCTTCAGGTAGCCGAACATCGGGCGGACCGCGTAGTCGATCGCGAGGGAGTGGCGGGCGGTGCCGGCGGTCGCGCCGAGCAGCACCGTCTTGTCCTTCCACAGCTCGATGTCCAGCGCGTCGAAGAACGTCTTGAACAGCCCGGCCGGTCCCGCGTTGAAGATCGGGGTGATCGCGATGACGGCGTCCGCCGCGCGGACCTGCTCGATCACCATCGAGAGGCGCTCGCTGGGGAAGCGGGTCAGCAGCGCATCGGTGAGGTCGTGGGCGTACTCGCGCAGCTCGATGGTGGTCACCTCGACCGCGGTGCCGTCGGCCCCGAGCGCGGCCGACGCCTCACGGGTCAGCTGGTCGGCGAGCATGCGCGTGGAGCTCGGAGTGGACAGCCCTGCGGACAGGGCGAGCAGGCGGATCGTGTCGGTCATGAGGAGTCCTCTCGAGGAGCGGTGTGCGGCGGCGGAGCGGGGCGCAGCGGAGCGGGGTGCAGCGGGGCGGGGTGCAGCGGGGCGGGAGCTTCTGCGCCCGAGAGGACCGATGGCCGGTCGGGCATCGGTCCTCGGGGTATCAAGAGCTGCGTGGACGGCGGCCGGGGTCGATCACGGGTATCGACGGGCCCGGACGGCCGCGCCCGGTCAGCGGCGGGCGTCCTCGGCGCGCAGGCCGGTCCAGTTGTCGCCGGTCTCGAACTTGTAGCTGTCGTCGAAGGCGCCTCGCTCGGCCTCGGCGGCGGCGACCCGGCCCGCGTGGGTGGGCGCCTCGGGGACGTCGGCGGGCTTGCGGGCCTCGAGCTCGCGGCGCAGCGCCGGGACGACCTCGGTGCCCAGCAGCTCGATCTGCTCCAGGACCGTCTTCTGCGGCAGGCCCGCGTGGTCCATGAGGAACATCTGGCGCTGGTAGTCGCCGACGTGGTCGGCCATGGTCAGGTAGCGCTCCACGACTTGCTCGGGCGAGCCGACGGTCAGCGGGGTCTGCGCGGTGAAGTCCTCCATCGAGGGCCCGCCGCCGTAAACGGGGGCGTTGTCGAAGTAGGGGCGGAACTCGTTCCACGCGTCCTGGGAGTTCTTGCGCATGAACGCCTGGCCCCCGAGGCCCACATAGGCCTGGTGCGCCTTGCCGTGGCCGTAGTGCTCGTAGCGCTCGCGGTACAGCTGCACCATCTGCTCGGTGTGGCTCATGGGCCAGAAGATGTTGTTGTGCAGGAAGCCGTCGCCGTAGTACGCGGCCTGCTCGGCGATCTGCGGGGAGCGGATCGAGCCGTGCCACACGAAGGGCGCGACCCCGTCGAGCGGACGCGGGGTGGAGGTGAACTGCTGCAGCGGGGTGCGGAACTGGCCCTCCCAGTTCACGACGTCCTCGGTCCACAGTCGGCGCAGCAGGTCGTAGTTCTCGATCGCGATCTCGATGCCCTTGCGGATGTCCTGCCCGAACCAGGGGTAGACCGGACCGGTGTTGCCGCGGCCCATCACCAGGTCCACGCGGCCGCCGGTGAGGTGCTGCAGCATCGCGTAGTCCTCGGCGATCTTTACCGGGTCGTTGGTGGTGATCAGCGTGGTCGCGGTGGAGAGGATGATCCTCTCCGTCTGCGCGCCGAGGTAGGCGAGGGTGGTGGTGGGGGAGGAGGTCACGAAGGGCGGGTTGTGGTGCTCGCCGATCGCGAACACGTCCAGGCCCACCTGCTCGGCGAGCCTGCCCATCTCGACCATGTTCTGCAGGCGCTCGTTCTCGGTGGGCACCTTCCCGGTCATGGGATCGGGCGTGATGTCGGCGATGGTGAAGATTCCGAACTGCATGGCAGGCTCCTTGAGGTGCGTCGCGGGCATCCGGGAGGGCAGTGGCGAGGTCCCGCCCGGACCCGCCGAGAAGATGCTGCAACTTTAAACTATCTCGGAGGGGGTGGCAACCCCGACGTGACCCCGGTCGCCCTCGCCGGCCGCATCGCCGCCGAGTCCGAGCCCTCTTCTGTGCCGACCCCGAGTCCGCTCCGTCCCGAACGACGTCGAGCCCTCGCCCGCGGTCGAGACGTAGATTTCCGTCCGTATGGAGCGTCATAGGGGCGGAAACCTACGTCTCGGCGAGTGCGTGGGCGCGTGGGTGCGTGGCTGCGAGGGATCGGGAGTGAGCGCGCCCGCGATCTGCGCATTCGCGCCCGTCGGCCGACGGGCAGGTGCGAGGATGGCGAGCCATGACCTCCACGAGCATCGAGACCCTGCTGGACGCGACCCGACTGGCCGCCCTCGAGACCACCGAGGGAGGGAGGATCGTGGCGAAGGTGTCCGGCCTCGATCAGAAGGGCACCTCCTATCGCGGCTCCCTCGTCGAGATCGACGGGGACCGCCTGGTCCCGCTCACCCGCGGCAGCGCCTCCGTCGGCGCCGTGGCGCTCGCCGAGGACGGCGCCACCTTCTTCACCGCGAAGCGCGTGGGCGAGGACGGCGAGGAGTCCGAGGACGCGCAGCTCTGGGCGCTGCCCGCCCGCGGCGAGGCGCGCGAGCTCGCGAACCGTCCCGGCGGATTCGGCGGCCTCGTCGTCGCCGGACGTCACCTGGTCACCGAGCTCGAGGTCCACTCCCAGGCGGCCGACGAGGCCGAGCACGCGAAGCTCACCGCGACGCGGAAGAAGGCCAAGGTCAGCGCCGCCTTCCATGCCGGCTTCCCGACCCGGTACTGGGACCACGACCTCGGCCCCACCCGCCCGGTGCTCGCGATCGCCGCCCTGCCCGAGGACCTCGCCGCCGCCGAGCGCACCGCCGCGCCCTCGGCCGACGGGGCCGACGCGGACGAGGATGGCCCCACCCAGGTCCTCCACTTCCGCCACGTCACCATGCCGCCCGGACGCCTCGAGGGCTGGACCGTCGACCGCAGCGGCGAGCAGGCCCTCGTCGCCATGGCCGACTCCCGCGACGACCGCCTCGCCGTCACCGACCTCTACCTCCTCGACCTCGTCGGCGCCCAGCCGCCGCGACTGCTGTGCGAGGGCACGAACGAGGTCGAGTACGGCCCCGCCGAGTTCAGCCCCTCCGGCGACCGGGTCCTCATCGGCCGCCACCGCCACTGGACGCAGACCGCCTCGCTCCGCGCGGAGGTCGAGCTGCTCGACCTCGCCACCGGAGAGTCCGCCCCCGTCTGGCCGGAGCTCGACCACTGGGTCGACCCCGTCTGGCTGGACGAGAACACCCTGGTCGCCGCCTCCGACGACACCGGTCGCGGTGCCGTCTGGATCGGCGACGTCATCGACGCCGCGCCGCGCCGCCTCGCCGGCGGCCCCGGCCAGGACCTCGCCTTCTCCGACCTCTCCATCGCCGGCGGCGAGATCATCGCCTCCGCCTCCGGGATCGCCGTCGCCCCGCATCCGGTGCGGATCGACCGCAGCAGCGGCGCCGTCGAGGAGCTGCCGAACCCGGCCGACGCGCTCGCCCAGCCGGGCACGCTCACCGAGGTCACCGCCGCCGCGGAGGACGGCACGGAGCTGCGGGCCTGGCTGCGCCTGCCCGACGGCGAGGGGCCGCACCCGCTGGTCGTGTTCGCCCACGGCGGTCCGTGGGGCTCGTGGAACGCCTGGACCTACCGCTGGAACCCCGGCCCCTTCGTCGACGCCGGCTACGCGGTGCTGCTGCCGGACCCCGCGATCTCCACCGGCTACGGCCAGTCCATGATCGACCGCGGCCAGCACGAGCTCGGCGGCGCCCCGTTCGCCGACATCATGTCGCTGACCGACCAGGCGATCGCGCGCGAGGACATCGACGAGGATCGCACCGCCTTCGCCGGCGGCTCCTACGGCGGGTACATGGCCAACTGGGTCGCCGGGCACACCGGGGACCGGTTCCGCTGCATCGTCACCCACGCCTCGCTGTGGGACACCGAGTCCATGGGCCGCACCACCGACAACGCCGCCTGGCACCGGCCGATGCTCGCCCAGAACGCGCGCTTCAACCCCCGCGACTTCGTGGGCGGGATCGTGACGCCGATGCTCGTCATCCACGGCGACAAGGACTACCGCGTCCCGATCGCGCAGGGCCACGCCCTCTGGCACGACCTCCACGAGTACTCGGCCACCCCGCGCGACGCGCAGGGCCGCAGCCGCCACCGCTACCTGTACTTCCCCGACGAGGGCCATTGGATCCAGGGCCGCGGCAACGCGCAGGTCTGGTACGAGACCTTCCTCGGCTTCCTCGACGAGCACGTGCGCGGGACGGAGTGGGAGCGGCCCGCGACCCTCGGTTGAGCGGGCGGCCCTGCACGCTTGACGCCGCTTCGAACACGTGTTCGACTATCGGGCATGCGGTGGAGTGGACAGGAGATCGGCCTGGGGTCGGAGCGGCAGACGGGCGCGCCCGCGCTGCTGGGCCTGTCGGGCCTGGTGCGCAGCGTGACCACGCCCGAGTTCCAGGGCGTCACCTTCCACGAGGTCACCGCGAAGTCCGCGCTGAACCGCGTGCCCGCCGCCAGCTCGATGCCCTTCGACTGGACGGTGAACCCGTATCGCGGCTGCTCCCACGCCTGCGTGTACTGCTTCGCGCGCAGCACCCACCGCTATCTCGACCTCGACGCGGGCGCGGACTTCGATCAGCAGGTGATCGTGAAGGTCAACGTCGCCGAGGTGCTGCGGGCCGAGCTCGCCCGTCGCTCCTGGAACGGGGACCTCGTCGCGCTCGGCACCAACACCGACCCCTACCAGCGGGCCGAGGGCCGCTACCGGCTCATGCCCGGGATCATCGACGCGCTCGCCGAGTCCGGCACGCCGCTGTCGATCCTCACCAAGGGCACGCTGCTGCGCCGTGACCTGCCGCAGCTCGAGCAGGCCGCCCGGCGCGTCCCCGTGGACATCTCGATGTCGATCGCGGTGTTCGACGACGAACTCCAGAAGGCCGTCGAGCCCGGCACCCCCACCACCGCGGCGCGGCTCGCGACCGTGCGCGCCGCGGCCGACGCCGGCTTCGCCGTCACCGTCTTCCTGATGCCGATCATGCCCTGGCTGACCGACGGGGACGCGCAGCTCGACGACGCCCTCGCCCGGATCGCCGAGGCGGGCGCCTCGCGCGTCGTGTTCGGGGCGCTGCATCTGCGGCCGGGGGCGAAGGAGTGGTTCCTCGAGTGGATCCAGCGCGAGCACCCGCACCTGGCCACCGGGTACCGCCGCTTCTACGGCAGCTCCTCCTACGCCCCGGCGAGCTACCGCGCCCAGCTGGCCCGGCGCCTGCGGCCCTTGCTGCGGCGCCACGGCCTGGACGCCCTGGAGGACGAGGACCAGCCGGAGCAGCGCCGCCTCGCCCGTGGAGCCGCACGCCGGCCCTCCTCGCCGCCGCCCGCCCTCGACCCGATGCCGCAGCCGGCGCTGTTCTGACGGAGGCGCCCGTCTCGGCGCGTCCCGGCGCCCCGTCCCGCTCCGCGCTCGGCCCCGGAGTCCCGGCCCGCCCTGCGCACGGCCACGGATCCCGCGCCGCAGCGGCGGCGCCGGCCGGCCGACTCAGACGGTGGCGTCGGGGTCAGGCGACGGCGTCGGGCGCCGCGGACCAGGTGTCGCAGCTGCGCAGCACGCCCTCGCTGTCCTTCCCCTGCCCCACCCACACCGCACGGGCCTCGGCGCTCGGCTCCCCGGCGGTCGCGGGCGCGGCCTGCGCGTCGACCGAGGTCACGAAGCCCTCCACCCGGCCCGCGGGACGGATCCCCTCGGGCATCCGGTAGACGGCCGCGGAGGCGATGCAGGAGACCTGCAGGGCGTAGCGGCGCTGCGACTCCTCGGCGCGCTCCGGCTCCTCGGCCAGGGAGATCAGCAGCGTCCCGAAGTAGTCGTCCAGCGAGACGGCGCTCATCGCGAACAGCGCATAGGAGTAGGAGAGGTGCCACATGTACAGCTGCGGCACCTCCTCCGCATCGGTGTTCGAGAAGCCGGGGTCCCAGGCCGCCGGCCAGTACAGGGTGTTGTCGGCCTGGCACACCACTGGCGTCGCCTCGGAGAAGCGCGCCGGATCGCAGGCCGAGTCCTCGGGCAGCGCATCGACGGTGTAGACGACGACGTCCGGGCCGGTGAAGTCGACGCCGACCGCGCCGAGCGCCTCGCCCCAGCTGGAGTCGAGGCAGTCGGCCCCGGCCTCGAGATAGCCGGCCAGCTCCTCCGGTGCGAGTGCGCCGCCGTCGGTCGGCGGCAGCTCGCAGCCGGTGGGGGCCTGCAGCGTCGCCTCCTGCAGCGGGTTCTCGGCGAGGACCTGCTCGAGATCGTCGGCGGTGCCGGTGGGCTCCTGCCCCTCCTCGAGCGGCTGCCAGACGCCGGGCTCGGCCTGGCCGGAGCTGCTCGAGGACTCCGCGGCGGGGGTCGGCTCGGCATCGCGATCGCCGAGCCACACCGCGGTCAGGCCGCCGCCCACGCCCAGCAGCAGGAGCAGCGCGCAGCCGAAGGCGATCGCCGGCACCAGCAGTCCGCGCCGGCGCGGACCGGTCGCGTCGATCCCCGGCGGGGCGCCGGGCGGTGCGGGGGAGGAGGTCGACGGACTTCCGTCGGCCGGCTGCGCTCCCTGCGAGGGCGAGCCCTGCGGCTGCGCGGCGGGCGACGACGTGCCGGTCGATCGCGCGGCCGACGGAGAGGCGGCTGATAATCCGGTCGAGCGGGCCGGGGAGGCCGACGGCGTCCCGCCGAGAGATGCCGAGGGCGGCTCCGCCGGCGGAGCCGGGGACTGCGGCGCCGACGAGGTCGGGGATCGCCGTCCCGAGGTGGTCGACGCGGCAGGGTACTCGAAGCGGGGCCGCTGGTCGAAGCGCTGGATCGGACCGGTGTCAGGCAGAAAGGGCCTGCCGCCGGGAGAGGGGTCGAACAGTCCGCCTCCGGGACGGCGCACCACGGTGTCGTCGTCGGGCAGGTCCTCGCCGGAGCCGTCCGGCACGGTCTCCTCGGCGTCGCCCGGGCGGTGATCGGCCGGGGCCCGTTCCGAGGGCGTGCGTCGGACGGTGTCCTCGAGGTCGGGATCCGCCGGGGAGCCGTTAACGGCGTCTCCGCGCTGATCGCTCATCGTCCTCCTTCCCTCAGGGCCCGGCGGCCGGCGGCTCCTCCGCCGGAGGCCCGGCGCCGTGGCCGCGCCGTCCGGTCAGGAGACCGTCTCGGTCTCCGCCGTCCAGGTGTTGCACTTCGCGAGGTCGCCGCCCGACTCGAAGCCCGCCGAGATCCAGCGCGCCCGGTTCTCCGGCGTGATGTCGTTCGGCGGCTCCCCGGCCTCCCAGGCGTCGGGCGAGCCCAGCGCGTCCCGCAGCTCCTGGCTGGGCTGCGCGGCGCTGGGAACCTGCATCGACGCGGCCGAGGCCCAGCAGATCCACTGCAGCGAGTTGCGGCGCCAGGCGTCGTCGAACGCCTCCGGATCGGTGTCCTCGTACTGGTTGCGCAGCTCGCCCTGGTAGAACACCAGCGTGCTGTTCCAGCTGGCGGCGTTGGAGTACATATAGGCGAGGTCCCACAGGTAGGCGCCGGGGACGTGCGCCTCGTCCTCGAGGTCCGTCCCGGTGCCGTAGCCGAGCGGCCAGTAGATCGTGGCGTCGAGGTTGCACATCCGCGGGAAGTCCTCGGCGAAGGTGTCCGCCTCGCAGCTGGAGGACGAGGGGACGTCCGGCCAGGTGTAGACGACCACGTCGGGCGCGGTCCAGGGCAGCCCGCGGTCGGAGCTCGCGACCGACCACACCTGGTTCAGGCATCCCGAGGCCGCATCGAGCACTGCCTGGAGCTGCTCCTGCGAGGGCGAAATCGGGGTGGCGGGCAGGTCGCAGTTGCCCACGTCCGGGAGGCCGCCCTCGGTGAGGGGGTTGTCCTGCATGACGCCCAGGAGCTCCTCGGGCGTGGCCTCGGGGAACTCCCCGAGGCCCAGCACATGGAACTCCGAGTAGTCCGATGCCTCGGTCGTCGGCGTCTCCTCCTCGGTGGAGGTGGCCTCGGAATCGCTGGGCTCGATCGACTCCGACGTCGTCGTGGGATCGCCGGCGACGGGCTCCGGGCCCCCGCGGTTCAGTGCGAGGAAGGTGATCCCTCCGCCGACCACCAGGATCATCGCGAGGATGCAGCTCGCCGCGACGGCGAGCAGCGCCCACGGCCGCTTCCGCTGCGGTGCGGGAGGCTGCACGCCGGGGGCCTGTCCGTAGCCGGGGTCCTGGGGCGGCTGCGACGGAGGCTGCTGCCACTGCGGCGACTGCCACGGGCCCTGGGGTGCGCCGCCCTGCGGTCCGCCCTGCAATGGCCCGCCCTGGCCCTGTCCCGGCGGGCCGGCCCCGTCCCCCGGGCCGCCCCATCCTGCGTTCGACATCTGGTCCCCCTCGTCTCCGCCGCCGCACTGCCACCGCACTGCTGGTGTGCAGGATATCCGGGCATCTCGCCCGGGGACGAGCGTTCCATGCGCGGGGGAGAGGGCACCCCCTTCGGCGCCCCGGCGGCGCGGCCGCACCGGTCGGACATGTGGAAAGACCCCTACCCGGCGAGTGAACTCGCTGGTCAGGGGTCTTTCTCTGGCGGAGGATGGGGGATTTGAACCCCCGAGGGCGTTAACCCAACACGCGTTCCAGGCGTGCGCCATAGGCCGCTAGGCGAATCCTCCAGCGCTCGTGAAGAGCGATGATCAGAGTACCCGACAGCGCAGGCCTGCGCGAACCGAGCGGGCGCACGTCACACTCGGCCCGTGCTCGAGGTCGTCGCGGCCGTGTCGAGCCGGGGGAAGAGGTTCATCGCGGGGCAGGGGACGGCCCGGTGGAGTCCCGGAGGCGCAGGACGGGCTCGGCGATGCTGCGGGAGTCCGTGCGCCGGCCCTCGCGTCGCTCCTGCAGCATCCGCGCCGCGATCCGCCCCATCTCCTGCCGGGGCTGGTTCACGCTGGTCAGGTGCGGCCTGACGGTGAGCGCGACGGCGGAGGAGTCGTAGCCCACCACGCTGAGCCGCTCGGGCACCGCCACCCCGAGATCGGCGGCGCGGTGCAGTACCCGCACCGCGGCGATGTCGTTGGCGGCGAACACTGCGGTCGGGGCCTCCTCGGCGCCGCGCCGCAGCGCGCGGAGCAGCAGGTCGATGCCCTCGTCGGCCGAGTCCGGACCGATCACCGTGACCGCATCGGCGAGCCCGAGCCGCGCCGTCTCGGCGAGGAACCCGGTGCGCCGGGCGGCGGGACCCGGTCGCGAGGACAGGGTCACGTGGGCGAGGCGGCGATGACCGGCCGTGACGAGATGCCGCACCGCGAGCGCGGCGCCGGCGGTGTCGTCGGTGATCACCGCATCGGTGCCCGGCACCGGATCCTGCATCCGCCCGATCACCACCACCGGCACCGAGCGGGCCGCCCGCTCGAGCGCCTCCGGCGGCAGCCAGGTGGTCACCGCGATGACCCCGTCCACCTCGAGGTCCAGCAGGCGCTGCAGCTGCCGCTCCATGTGCGCCGTGTCCCGCCTGCCGTGGGCGATCACGACCCCCGCCCCGAGCGCCTCCGCCGTCGCCTCGATGCCCGCGATGACGTCGGTGTGGTACGGATTCCCGAGGTCCGTCGGGAGGACCCCGAACAGCGTCGTCGCCCGACTCCGCCGCCCGTAGCCGAGCCGCCGTGCGGCCTCCCGCACCCGCTCCCTGGTCGCCGGCGCGATGCCGGGCCGCTCGTTCAGCGCCATCGACGCGGCGGCAGAGGAGACCCCCGCCGCGCGCGCCACATCGGCCAGGCTCGGGCGCTTCCCAGGGGCGGTCACGAGACCGGTCTATCAGCTCCGAGCGCGGTCCTGACCGGCGGATCTGAAGGTTTTCAGTCCCGGACCCAAAGGCGTGCCGACGGGTTCACCCTCCGTTCACGGGGCGCGCCCCCATGCCGCCTAGCGTCGAGATCACCGGCCCCGCGCCGCCCCCGCTCCTCCCCGTCGAAGGACCTCTGTGATCACTGCGCCCCGCACTCTCGATCCCGCCGTCCCGGCCGTCCCGCTCCCCGCGGCGGGCGGGGTCCCGCAGTTGCCCGCCCCCGCGGCGCTGCTCCTGGACTTCGGCGGCGTGGTCGTCACGACCGTCTCCCGGGCGACCTGGTCGCAGGAGCTCGCCGAGGACGTCGTCGCCCGGGCCGCGACGCTCGGCGCCCGTCTCGACGCAGGTTCGGTCGCGGAGTCGCTGCGCGCCGGGCGATCCGCCCTCTCGATGTGGAAGAACGCCGCCTCCCGCCGCCTCGCCCCGCGCGAGCTGGCCCCGGCCGAGATCGTCGGCGACTTCCTCCTCGCCGATCTCCCGGACCCGGTGCGGCGCACCCTCGCCCTCGACGCCGGCGAGCTGCTCGCGACGATGGCGACCCTGGTCTCCGAGCACCACCAGCGCCCGGGCATCGACGAGCTGCTCGCCGAGTGCGCCGCGCGCAGGATCCCCCTCGGGATCGTCTCCAACGCCCACTCCGGTCGGGCCCACCGCGCGATCCTCGCCGACCTGGGGCTGGACCGCTTCTTCGGCGTGCAGGTGTACTCCGACGAGGTCGGGATCCGCAAGCCGCACCCGGGCATGATCCGCCTGGCCGCGGAGGGGCTCGGCGTCGCCCTCCCGCAGGCCTGGTACGTCGGCGACACCCTCGACCGGGACGTGGTCGCCGCGCGCCGTGCCGGGGTCGGCGCCGTGGTGATCACCCGCGACCGACGCACCGACACCCCGCCGTTCCGCATCGCCGAGGCTCCCGATCTCGTGCTCGAGACCCCGGAGGGGCTGATCGCCCCGCTGCGCGCCGCGCTCGATTCCGCGGCGTCCGGGCGCGGCGCGGCCGGCGGGCCGACGACGGCGACCGCGCCGGGCACGGAGCCGCCCGCCGGCGACCCGTCGGCCGCAGCGCTGTCGTCGGCCGCC
This sequence comes from Brachybacterium sp. SW0106-09, assembly GCF_001293905.1. NCBI lineage: Bacteria > Bacillati > Actinomycetota > Actinomycetes > Micrococcales > Dermabacteraceae > Brachybacterium > Brachybacterium sp. SW0106-09. Next base: position 51,419 of record NZ_BCAK01000017.1, on the reverse strand, counting down.
TCGGCCGGTGCCGCACCCGTCCCCTCGCGCCGCGGCCGTCCCGCCGTGCTCCTGGACCACGGCGGCGTGATCACGCTGTCCACCCCGAACCCCGCCCGGGACGAGGAGGTCGGCGCGCTGATCGTCGCCCTCTCCGAGCGCATCGGCCACCCGATCGACCTCGAGACCGCCGCCCGGGCCGTCGCCGAGGGGTGGGAACGGCACCGCGCCCGCAAGCGCGCCCGCGACACCTCCGCCGACCCTGCGCACCGCCACGACGAGATCGATCCGGCCGTGCTCTGGGGCGACCTCGTGGGGGAAGGCCTGCCCGAGCCGCTGCGCGCCGCGCTGCGCCTGGACGGCGCGCAGTTCTCCCTCGCCCTGCACCGGGCGAAGTCCGTGCCCGCGCCGCGACCCGGGGCGCTCGAGCTGATCCGCTGGTGCCGCGAGCAGGGGATCGTCGTCGGCATCGTCTCCAACACGATCTCCGGCCGCGGGGTGCGGGAGATCCTCGCCCGCTACGGCGTGCTCGCCGACCTCGGCCCCTCCGCGTACTCCGACGAGATCGGGGTGCGCAAGCCCGGCCGGGAGATCTTCGAGGCCGCGCTCGGCGGGCTCGACGCCGACCCCGCCGACGTGCTCTACGTCGGCGACAAGTCCGTCAACGACGGCCGCGGCGGGAAGGACGCCGGCATCGGCACCGTCTGCCTGCTGCGCGGCGGCAAGGACTCCGACGAGGAGCTCGCGCAGGCGCTCGCGGGCGGCTTCGCCGACCACGTCCTCGACTCCCCGGACGCGCTCATCGCCCTTCTCGTCGAGCGCGTGCGCGAGGCCGCGCGCCCGTCCGTCGCGGCGGGTGCGCACCCCGCCCCCTGATCCCGGCGTCCCCGCGGCGTCGTCGTCCCCCGTCCCCTCGCCGACCGTCCCTGCGACCCGCTCCCTTGGCCGCAGTCCGTCCCGTCCGCCGGCCCTCACCGCCCCCGCACGCCCCGAACCTCTCGAAGGAGCCTCCCGTGACCACCCAGAACCCTCCCCGTCCTGCCGAGGACGAGCGCCGCGGTGCCCTCCGCGGCACCATCGACGGGGTGCGCAGCGTCCAGCTGTCCACCTCGCAGAAGCTGATGATCTTCGTGCTGTCGATGTCGCTGTTCGGCCTGTCGAACATCATCCTGGAGATCATCCCGGACCCCTCGATCGGCCCCGTCGACATCTCCGTGTCCTACATGGTGTTCGTGCCCCTGACGATCGCGGCGCTGTTCTCCCCGTTCTGGGCCGCGCTCGGCGCACCGCTCGGCGAGATCGTGTTCACCGACCTGCTGATGGGTGACTTCTCCGGCCTCGCCGAGGTCGAGGGCTTCCTGCAGATGTTCCTCGCCGTGTTCCTCGCCGGCTCCCTGATCCGCAACCCGCGCTCCCGGGGCCAGATCGCGGTCGGCGCGATCGTGCTGGTGCTCGTGGACAAGATCCTCTCCGCGATCGTGGACCTCTCCAAGGTCTGGATCGGCGTAGAGGACGCGGAGTTCGTCGAGGGCCTGCCCGAGTCGATGCTGGCGCTGGAGCTGCTCGGCCTCGGCGTGGACGTGCTGATGTCGGGGATCCTGCTCGGCGCGATCCCCGCGATGTGGCTGATCCCGGCCCTGCACGGGAAGATCGAGCCGCTGATGGGCATGCGTCCCCGGGTCCCCGGCGAGCCGATCCCGGGCCAGGCCCGCCTCTCCGGCACCTTCGTCGGCTTCGCGGTGCTGCTCGGCGTGGCGAGCTTCGGCTTCGCCTTCCTCGAGGCCTTCGACATCTCCGCCGGCGCCTTCGAGCCCGACTTCATCGACCGGTTCGGCGACTGGTTCGTCCTCGTCTCCGTGCTCGCGATCGCCGTGGTCCTGGGGATCGCGATCCTGCTCTTCCGCCGGGCGCAGGCCTCGCGCGGGACCGCCGACCGCGCCTGAGCGGCGACCCCCGACCTCGGAGACCCTGATGCAGACCGTTCCCCTGACCACCGCACCTTCCCCGGCACCCGCCGGCGACAGGCGAGCGGACCCCGTGATCTGCGTGAAGGACCTGTCCTTCCGGTACCCGGGCACCGACCGAGACACCCTGCGCAACGTCGACCTCACCATCGAACGGGGCGATTTCGTGGCGGTGGTCGGGGGCAACGGCTCCGCCAAGACCACCCTGTGCAAGACCTTCAACGGCCTCGTCCCGCACTACTGGAGCGGCGACTTCGCCGGGTCCGTGCACGTGGACGGGGTCGACACCTGGGACTCGTCCGTCGCGGAGCTCTCCAGCCGTGTCGGCTACGTCTACCAGGACTTCCAGAACCAGCTGGTGCGTCCGACGGTCCGCGATGAGGTCGCCTTCGGGCCCCTGAACTTCGGTCACGCTGACTACCGCGAGCGCACCGACGAGGCCCTCCGGCACCTGGGCATCGCCCACCTGCGCGACCAGTTCGTCTGGCAGCTCTCCGGCGGCCAGTCCCATCTCGTGGCCCTCGCCGCGGTGCTCGCCCTGCGCCCCGAGGTGATCGTGGTCGACGAGCCGGTCGCCGAGCTCGATCCGGCCCGGGCGCGGGAGATCTACCTGCGCCTGCGCGAGCTCAACGAGCGCGACGGCATCACCGTGATCACCATCGAGCACCACGCCGAGTTCATCGCGGAGTTCGCTCGCTCCGTGGTGCTCATGGCCGACGGCGCGCCCGTCTGGCACCTGCCCGTGCAGGAGGCGATGGACCGCCACGCGGACCTCGCCGCCCACGGGGTCCCCGCCCCGGACGCGGTTGCGCTCTCGGCCGCGGCCGGTGCGCGGCCGGTCGCGCTCGACGTCCCCTCCGCCGCCGCGGCCCTGCGGCCCGTCGTGCGGGAACGGCCGACGGGGGAGCGACCGCCGGGCGAGCGGCCGACGGGGGCCGACGCCCCTGGCGGCGCCGACCCTGCGCCCGTCGTCGTCACCACCGGCCAGGCCGCCGGGGTCGACCCCGCGCCCGCCGCGCCCGTCGAGCCCGCCGAGCCCGCCGAGCCCGCCGAGGTCGTCGCGACGCTGCGCGGCGTCCGCCACGGCTACCGCTCCGTCGCAGGCGGGCTCTCCACCGTCCTCGACGACCTCGACCTGGACCTGCGCGCGGGGGAGCGCATCGCCCTGGTCGGCACCAACGGCGCCGGCAAGACCACGCTGATGAAGCTGCTGACCGGGCTGATCGTGCCCCGCGCCGGCACCGTCACGGTCGACGGGATCGACACCCGCACCCGCTCCGCCGCGAAGATGGCCGACCACGTCTCCTACCTCTACCAGCACCCGCAGCAGATGTTCCTCAAGGACACCGTGCGCGAGGACATCGCCCTGTTCCCCCGCGGACGGAAGGTGCCCGACGCCGAGGCGATCGTGGAGAGGATCATCCAGGAGGTGGGGCTCTCCGCCCTCGCGGACCGTGACGGACGCTCCCTCTCCGGCGGCCAGCAGCGCCGCGCGACGCTCGGCATCGGCCTGGCCATGCGGCCCTCGCTGCTGCTCCTGGACGAACCGACATCGAGCCTGGACATCCGCTCCCGCGACGACGTCACCGCGATGCTCGCCGCGCTCGCCGAGACCGTGCGCTGCGCCGTCGTCGCCACCCACGACATGGAGCTCGTCGCCACCTGGGCGAGCCGCGTCCTCGTGCTCGACCAGGGGAAGGTGCTCGCCGACGTCACCCCGCGCGAGCTCTTCTCCCGCCCCGAGCTCACCGCCCGCACCCGGCTGGTCCCGCCGCAGGCCGCCCGCATCGCGCTCGAGCTGGGACTGGACCCGCTGCCCCTGACCGCGGCCGAGCTGCGGGAGTGGCTGCCGAAGGAGGTGCGCTGATGGCGCGCAAGACTCATGACGTGCTCAGCGTCGACTGGATCCGGCTCGAGCTGCTGCGCACCGCGTACTCGACCCGCGGCGGGCTGTTCTCGAGGATGGATCCCCGGATCGTCCTGGCCTGGTACCTGCTGATGGCGATCGCGCCCTGGCTCACCCATGACACCGGCGTGCTGCTGGTTCTCTTCGCGCTCGGCGTCGTCTCCGTGGCCCTCGCCCGGGTGGGGCCGCTGGTGCTGGGGCTGTTCCTCATCGGCCTGCTCGGCAACGTGATCGGCCTGTTCGTGGCGTCGTTCCTGTTCGGCGGGAACCTCGACACGCTCGTCGCCCTCGCCGAGCTGAACCTCAAGCTCGGCGCCGTCTCCATGGCGTCGATGGCGGCCTTCGTGTCCCTGGACCCGGAGAAGCTCTCCGACGCGCTGCTGTGGTTCCGCGCCCCCGAGCTGCTCGCCTTCGGCGTCAGCTACGGCTACCGGATGCTGCCGATCCTGGTGGACGAGTACGTGACCGTCTTCGAGGGGCAGCGCCTGCGGCACGCGCCGGTGGAGAGGCCGGGCCTGCTGGGCTGGCGGGTGGTGCGGCAATGGTGCGTCCTCGCCGTCACCGCGTTCTACCCGATCATGCTCAACACGGCGAAGAACGTGCGCACGACGGTCGAGGCGCTCGAGACGCGCGGCTTCACCTACGGTGTCTCGAACCCCGCCGGACGTTCACTGAGGCTGGCCTACCTGCGCGCCTCGGCGCTGGACCTCGCCGTGCTGCTCGCGACCGCGGTGCTCCTCGTCGCCGCCTTCCCACTCGGCGCGCGGATCCCGTGGCTCGGGTGAGGGGCCGGGCCGTCGGCTGCGGCCCGGGGCGCCCTCGTGGAGCCGGGATGGTCAGGAGATGGCGCAGGGGCGACCAGTATGCCTATATAGGCATAGTGGTCGCCCCTGCGCCATCGGCCGACAGGTACGGCAGTCAGGTTCGGCCGACGGGACCGGCTGGCCGGAGCGGCCGACGGGTCCGGCCGACGGGAGGCCTGCGGCTGGAGTCAGTCCTCCTCGGGCGCCTCGGGGTGGCTGCGGAGGTTGACGACGGCGGCGACGAGGCCGCCCCAGACGGTGACGATCGCGACGATCATCATGACGATGGCGGGGACGGACATGATCCCTCCTGGGGAACGGGCCGGTGCTGGACCGGCGGCGAGTCGTGCGGGCCGGCGCGGCGCCGGCGGGAGACGGGTCGAGCGGGGTCGAGCGGTGGTGCGGGGAGGAGCCGAGTGCAGCTCGCCGGGGACGAGGTGCCGGGCGGATCGCCGCCCGGCACCTCGCACCTCAGAGTCCGGCGGAGCGCAGCTCGTGCGGCATGGTCGCCTCGGGCGTGGTCACCAGGCCCGTGCCGGAGACGACCTCGGGGGCGATCGGGTCGCCGTCGGAGTCGTCCTTGTACAGGTTGGAGCCGGCCGGCCACGGGATCAGCGAGAGGATCACCGCGACCACGACCAGGCCGATCGCCATCATCCAGCCGAACACGAAGTTGAACCAGCCCGGGTACCCGGAGTGGGTCTTGCCGCTCGTGACGAGCTCGATGGTGCCGCCGATCAGGGAGATGCCGAGCACGAGCGGGGCGATGATCGCCACGCACGCGTACCACCAGCGGCCGACGTGGAAGGAGCCGCGGAAGTTCAGGTGATCACGCAGCGTCGGCATGCCCCGCAGTACGAAGGCGACGATCAGCGAGGAGACCAGCGCCGCCGCGACGATGCCGTACTCGTTCGCCCACTTGTCCATCACGTCCAGCAGCGGCAGGCCCATGGTCGTGGAGAACAGGATCGTGGAGACCACCGCGATCGGCACGCAAACCAGCAGGGTCGAGGACACGCGGGCGAGGCCGAACTTGTCCTGGACCGCCGCGATCACGACCTCCACGATCGAGATCAGGGAGGTGAAGCCCGCCAGCACCAGCGAGCCGAAGAACAGCACGCCGATCAGCGCGCCGGCCGGGGCCTCGGAGATGATCGTGGGGAAGGCGATGAACGCCAGGCCCACACCGTCGGCGACGACCTCGTCGACCGCGACGCCCTGTGCCTGCGCCATGAAGCCCAGCGCCGAGAACACGCCGATGCCGCACAGGATCTCGAAGCTCGAGTTCGCGAAGCCCACCACCAGGCCGGAGCCGGTGAGGTCCGTCTTCTTCTTCAGGTACGAGGAATAGGTGAGCATGATGCCGAAGGCCACCGACAGCGAGAAGAAGATCTGCCCGTAGGCAGCGATCCACACTCCCGGCTTCGCGAGCGCGGCCCAGTTCGGTCGGAAGAAGGCGTCTAGGCCCTCGAGTGCGCCGGGCAGGAACAGCGAGCGCACCACCAGGATGATGAACATGACGATCAGCAGAGGGATGAAGATGATCGAGCTGGCGGCGATGCCCTTCTGCACGCCGAGCGCCATCACCACGATCACCGCGATCCACACCACCAGCATGGAGATCAGCACTGCGGGGACGTAGTCGAAGGAGACGGTCACGTCCGCGCCGCCGAGCGCCTGGGTGTACTCACCGAAGAAGCCGTCGGCCCCCTCCGGGTGGGAGTCCCAGCGCTGGTCGAGGGAGAAGATCGTGTAGTTCGTCGCCCACGCCAGGATCAGCGCGTAGTACAGCGCGATGATCAGGGCGATCAGCACCTGCCACCAGCCGATGAACTCGGTCCAGCGGCGGAAGCGGCGCCAGGCGGCGGGGGCGGAGCCGCGCCAGCGGTGCCCGATCGCGTAGTCGAGGAAGAGCAGCGGGATGCCCGCGGTCAGCAGCGCGACGAGATACGGCAGGATGAACGCGCCGCCGCCGTTCTCGTAGGCGACCGCGGGGAAGCGCCAGATGTTGCCGAGGCCGACGGCGGAGCCGATGGCCGCGAAGATGAAGGCGGTGCGGCCGCGGAACGCACCGCGATCGGCGCTCTGGGTGGCGGCGCCGGCGGACGGGGTTGGTGCACTCACGATGAGCCTCCGGGTGAGCTGCGCCGGTCACGGCGCGGGGGAGAGAGGTCGACGACGTCGGCGACCCGGGGAAGATGCGCCGCCTGAGGGGACGACGGCACGACGGCCGCGGGAGACGGCCCTGGACCGCAGGGATGGGCGGTCCGACGCACGGCGCGGTGCGGGATCGCCGCGGGGCACCGTGGGGGGATCGTACCGTCCCCAGGGGCGGACGCGTTCGGGAGGGCCGGTCGCACCGGAAGCCGGGCTCGCTCCGTCGGGTGCTCCCTCCACATCACGACATCGTCACGGCCGCAGGAGCATTCAGGCAGTGAGGGCCGGGCCGTTACCCTCGGGTTCATGTCCGAACCGACCCCCGTGCGGATCGGGGCCGCTCCCACCGAGCCCTCCACCGCCTACATGCACCAGCTCGACGAGGAGCGGGAGGCGGCTCTGCGCACGCAGAGCCACCCCGGCTCTGCGCACACGGGCGCCCCCGAGGCGCTCCGCTCCCGGCTCGAGGAGGAGGTCGACAAGACCGGCCGCGAGCTCGTCGCCCTGATGATCGACCTCGCCGAGCATCCCGAGGTCGCCTTCGAGGAGCACCGCTCCGCCGCCGCGATCGTGAAGATCCTCGAGGACCACGGCATCGAGGCGCAGCTCGGCGTGCACGGCCTGGACACCGCGATCCGCGCTGAGATCCGCGGCGAGGGCGCCGGATCGGCCGACGCGCCGACCGTCGCGGTGCTCTCCGAGTACGACGCACTGCCCGGCATCGGCCACGGCTGCGGCCACAACGTCATCGCCGTGATGGGACTGGGCGCCTTCCTGGGCCTCGCGGAGCTCGCGAAGAAGGACCCCTCGGCCGTGCCCGGCACCGTCGTCTACCTCGGCACCCCCGCCGAGGAGGGGCACACCGGCAAGGAGTACATGGCCCGCGAAGGCGCCTTCGACGGGCTCGACGCCGTGGTCATGGCCCACGGCTACCCGGGCTACGACCTGGCCGACCAGGTGTGGCTGGGCCGGCGCACCCTCACCGTCGAGTTCCACGGCCACACCGCCCACGCCTCCGCGCAGCCGTTCATGGGCCGCAACGCCCTGGACGCGGCGAGCCTGATGTACCAGGGCATCGGCCTGATGCGCCAGCAGACCCCGCCCAGCGACCGCATCCACGCCGTGATCCGCGAGGGCGGCGAGCGGGCCAGCGTCGTCCCCGACCGCGCGAGGCTCGACCTGTACGTGCGCTCCCAGCGCCCCGACACCCTCAAGGACCTCTCACGCCGGGTCGAGGACGTCGCCCACGGTGCGGCCCTGATGGCCGGCGTCGGCGTGACCGTCACCTGGGACCACCACCCGCCCTCCCTGCCGGTGCGCACCAACGACGCGCTGACCGGCCGCTGGGTCGAGGCGCAGCGCCGCCGCGGCCGCGACCCGCTGCCGCTGGGCGTGGTCTCCACGACCCTCGCCGCCTCCACCGACTTCGGCAACGTCAGCTACCGCCTGCCCGGCATGCATCCGCTGATCCGCATCGCCCCGGCCGACGTCGCCCTGCACACCCGCGAGTTCGCGGCCGAGTCCACCTCGCCCGCCGCCCGCTCCGCCGCGACCGACGGGGCCTACGGCCTCGCCGCGACCCTGCTCGACGTCCTCCACGACCCGGCGCTCGCCGCCGCCGTCGCCGAGGAGTTCGCCGCCGCCGGCGGTGCGATCGACGTCCCCTCCTTCTTCGACTGATCCGCCGCGGCGGACGGCCCCTCCTCGGCCGTCCGCCGACGGACCCGTCGCAGCTGCCGCCGTCGACCCCGTCGGCCGACGGCCGAAGGCCTCTCCCCACCCCCCGTCTGGAGAACCCATGAGCGCAACACCCGCTCCGCCGGTGAAGACCGGCCTGACCGACAAGATCCTCAACGGCGTCGAGAGGGCGGGCAACAAGCTGCCCGAGCCCTTCATGCTGTTCCTCATCCTGTTCGCCGTCACCGGCGTGGTCTCCACGGCCATGGCCTGGGCGGACGTGGAGGTGACGGTGCCCGGCTCGGACGAGGCCACCGTCATCAAGGGTCTGTTCACCGGTGAGGGCCTGACCTGGCTGACCACCACCCTCGGCGAGAACTACATCGGCTTCCCGCCGCTGGTGACGGTGCTGCCGATCCTGCTCGCGATCGGCATCTCCCAGCATTCCGGGCTGCTCGCCGCCGCGATCCGCAAGCTGTTCGGCTCCTCGCCGTCGTGGATGCTCCCCTATGTGGTGGGCTTCGTGGGCGTGGTCTCCTCGATCATGGCCGACTCCGCCTTCGTGGTGGTCCCGCCGCTGGCCGCGCTCGTGTTCAAGGCCGCCGGGCGACACCCCGTCGCGGGCCTGCTGGGCGGCTTCGCCGCCGCCGGCGCCGGCTACTCCACCAACATCTTCCCCACCTCGCTGGACGCCCTGTTCGCTGGGATCACCACCTCCGTGATGGACGCGCTGCCGGACTTCGAGTTCACCGCCGTGAACCCGGTCTCGAACTGGTTCTTCAACATCGCCTCGTCGCTGGTGCTCGGCGTCGTCGCCGGCTTCATCATCGACCGGATCCTGGAGCCGCGCCTGAACCGCCAGGGCATCGGCCGCGACGAGATCACCGAGGAGGGCGAGGTCGCCACCAGCGGCGAGAGCGCCGAGCAGATGCGCGCCGAGCTGTCCCCGGCGGAGAACAAGGGTCTGATCGCCGCCGTGATCGCCGCCGTGGTGCTCACCGCGATCGTGCTGGCGGCGACGCTGGTGCCCGCCTCGCCGTGGCGGAACGAGGACGGCGGCTTCCTGCCGAAGTCCCCGCTGCTGGACTCGATCGTGTTCCTGGTCGTCGCCTACTTCATCGTGCTGGGCCTGACCTATGGCATCGTGGTCGGCACCCTGCGCAGCACCAGGGACGCGGTCGCGATGATGACCGAGTCGCTCAAGGAGATGCTGCCCTTCGTGGTGCTCGCCTTCATCCTGGGCAACTTCATCGCCCTGTTCAACTGGTCCGGGATCGGCACCTGGATCGCCGTGACCGGCGCGGCCGCCCTCGAGGGCATCGGCCTGACCGGCTTCCCGGCGGTGCTCGGCTTCATGCTGCTGGCCAGCTGCCTGAACCTGTTCATCATCTCCGGCTCCGGCATGTGGGCGATCATGGCGGCCGTGTTCGTGCCGATGTTCGCGCTGATCGGCTACGAGCCCGCCTTCACCCAGGCCGCGTTCCGCGTGGGCGACTCCGCCACACAGGTCATCACCCCGATGAACCCGTACATGATCGTGCTGCTGGGCATGCTGCGGAAGTACGAGCCCGGCGCGGGGCTCGGCTCGCTGATGGCGCGGATGCTGCCCTTCGTGGTCCCGTTCTGGTGCGTGTGGACCGTGATCCTGGCGGTCTTCTTCTTCGCGGACCTGCCGCTCGGCCCGGGCAACGGGATCTTCCTCGGCTGATCCCTCTCCGGCGGCCCCGTCGACCCCCTCGGCCTTGGAAGGCACGCCGTCCCCACACCTTGCCCATCGAGACGTTGCTTTGGTGCTCTATATGCCCGGAGAGAGCACCAAAGCTACGTCTCGATGGTGTGCCGGGGTCTGGGGTGAGCGGCGGGGCCGTCGGACCGGCAGTTTCTGCTGCGCCCAGGACCTATGTCGCGCGATGCATCGGTCCTGTGGGCAGCAAAACCTGAGCCGGGGTGTGCCTGGGTGCATCTGCCTCAGCCAGCGCTTCGCGAGACCGGTCGGCGGGGGCGAGGCGTCCCTGCCCGGGCGCCGGGTTGAGCGGCGGGGCCGTCGGCGCGAGGATGGCGGGCATGAGCGAACTCGCCGACCGCCTCCGCGCCCTGCCGTCCTTCCCCGAGGACATGCCCGGTCTCGACCCCGATGCCGTCCCCGAGGATCCGGCCGAGCTCTTCCTCGCCTGGCTCGAGGACGCGATCGCGAGCGGCGCCCGCCAGCCGCACGCCATGACCTTCCAGACCCTGGACGGCGGCGCGCCCGTCGGCCGCACCCTCATCCTCAAGGACCTCGACGAGCGCGGCCTGCACGTCTCCACCCACCGCACCTCCCGCAAGGGCGAGCAGCTCGGCGCCGACCCTCGCGCCGCGATGACCTTCTTCTGGCGCGAGAGCGGCAGGCAGGTCCAGGTGGGCGGCGAGGTCGTGGCGCTGGACGAGGCGACCTCGCAGGCCGACTGGGCCTCGCGCCCCTCCTACGACGGCTCCCCGAACCCGGACTGGCAGGTCTTTGCCCTGCAGCCGGCCCGGTATGAGTTCACCCAGTCGCGGATGGACCGCAAGCACGTGCGCGTCGGCTACCGGCGCGAGGGCGGCGCCTGGACGCACGAGCGCATCACCACCCCGGCGGGCTGACCGGCCGACGCGGCGCCGCTTCGCCCCGCGTGCCCGGCTCCGCCGGCCTCGGATTCGTGCGCCCGCCTTCACCGGCATCGGGTCCACACGCTCCGAAGGAGCGGTCGGCCCCGCCTCAGCGCTCGCGGACGAAGCGACGGTGCGGGCGGCCGTAGACGTCGATGATCCCGTCGTCGGCGAAGCCGAGCCGGGCGAGCACCCCGGCTGAGGCCGGGTTCGCGAGGTCCGCGAGGCCGACGAGACTGCGCAGCCCGAGCGGCCCGTCGGCCGCCTCCACGCACAGCCGCCCCGCCTCGGTCGCGAGCCCGCGGCCCCACCGGTCCCGGGCCAGCGTGTAGCCGAGCTCGACGCCCTGGTCGGTGACCTCCAGACCCGCATCGCCGATCAGCTCGCCGCTCGCACGTTCGATCACGGCCCAGAACGCAAAGCCGTGCCGGGCCTGGTGGGCGGCGTAGTCGGCGAGCATCTGCGCGGACCGCTCCGGGGAGGCGGGATCGCCGTCGCCGACGAAGCGCATCACCTCGGGGTCGCCGTAGACGCGATGCGCGGCCGCGGCGTCGTCGGCCGTGAACGGGCGCAGGTCCAGGCGCGGGCCACGCAGCGGGAACCGGAGGGTCATCCCGCCAGTATGGCGAGGGGCCGGCCCGGCCAGGAGGTCAGCTGACGACCGTGGCGAGTCCCTGGCGTGCGTGGCGCAGCCGGTCGGGGGAGTAGGTGGTGATGCCGATCTCCTGGGCGCGGCCCGGATCGGAGACCCGCAGGTTCCCGTTCTCGTCCTCGCCCTGGGCGACGACGAAGTGGCCGTAGTCGGCCTCCTCCTCGCCGAGCAGCCGGCCGTGGTGGACGTGCAGGATCACGACCTTGCCGCGTGCGGCGGCCTCCAGCCCCTCCTCGAACCGGGCGCGGGTGGCGCGGGCGCCCGCGTCCCGCAGGCCGTTCTCGAGGTCGCCGAGATAGGCACCCGTGTAGTCGACGGTCTTCTTCTCGGGCTCGCCCCACGGGGACAGGCCGCAGCGGGCCCGCATCTCGATGACCGCCTTGCGGTTGCCGCCCACCGTCGTGCCCTTCTCGCCCGAGACGTAGTGCGGGACCTTCCTGCCCGCGGCGACCATGGCGATGACCGTCGAGGTGGGGCCGCAGTTCTCCGTGTCCCATGGTCCGGTGCCGATCTGGTCGACGACCACGAGGTCGCCGGAGGCATGGGCCTGCGTGGATGCGAGCAGTCCGGCCGCGGTGAGGCCGAGGGCGCCGAAGCCGCGGAGCGCGGTGCGTCGGCTGAGGGTGCTGTCGAGCGGGATGGGCAACCCGGTCACCTCCGAGGGGTCGAGGGGAGCGACCGGACAAGCCTCAGCGGGCGGTCTCGATCGCGCACCGTCCCCGCGAGACGCGACCGATGCGCCGAAACGAGCCATCCACGCTGTAACAGTCCGCTCTCGCGCGGCAAGACGTGCGTGATCCACCGCTCGTGCGGCACGGACCAGGCACGGACCACATCGGGGCAGGCGCCCCGGTGCGGGCTACCCTTGCCGGATGTCACGCGCCGCACTCCTGCCTCCCGTGCTGCTCGGCCTCGTGGTCCTGCTGCTCGCTCAGATGGCGGGCCTGGCCGCGGCAGCGCTGCTCGACCTGCCCGTGCCCGGCGTGGTGCTCGGGATCGTGCTGCTGGCGCTGCTGGGGATCCTCCGGCCCACCCGCGGCGTGCTCCGCGCCGCGGAGCCCGCGGCGACCCCGCTGCTGGCCCACCTGCAGCTGCTGTTCGTCCCGCCCGGCGTGGGGATCCTGCTCGAGCTGGACACCCTTGCCGCGAACGCGCTCCCGCTCGCTCTCGCCGTGGGCGGCTCCTTCGTGCTCGCGCTCGTGATCTCCGGGCTGATGCTCCAGGCGCTGCTGCGCTGCCAGGACCGCCGACGGGGCGAGGCGGGCGGTCCCGACGCCCCGCCTCCGGCCGACTGGACGGACGGCCCCGGCAGGTCGCCGGGGCACGGGTCCGGACCGTCGGCGGCCGCAGGAGGTGCCCGCGCATGAGCGCGCTGTACGAGCTGCCGGTCTTCGGCCTCACCCTGACCCTCGCCGTGTACCTGCTGTCCTACGGGCTGTACCACCGGTCGGGTCGTCCCGGCCTGCTCTCCCCGGTGCTGGTCAGCGTGGTGGTGATCGCGACCGTGCTGCAGCTGACCGGGATGCCCTACGCCCTCTACCTCGAGCAGGTCGCGCTGCTGACGCTCCTGCTGGGCCCCGCGACCGTCGCCCTCGCCCTGCCGCTGCTGCGCAACGGCCGCGCGCTGCTCGCCTCGGCGCCGGCCGTGCTCGGAACCCTCGTGGTCGCGGGGATCGTGAGCATCTCGGTGACCGTCGCCGCGATGGTCGCGCTCGGAGCCGACGAGGCGACGCTGCGCGCCGCACTGCCGCGCTCGGTCACCTCGCCCGTCGGTCTCACGATCGCCGAGAGCCTCGGGGCGTCGGTGCCGCTCGCGGTGGTGCTGACCTTGGTCTCCGGCACGCTCGGCGCGGTGGTGGGGCCGGCGCTGCTGAGCCTGGTGCGGGTCCGCGACGAGCGAGCGCGCGGCTTCGCGATCGGTCTGACCTCCCACGGGATCGGCACTTCGCGGGTGCTGGGGGAGTCGATGGTCTCCGGCGGCTGGTCGAGCGCCGCGATGGTGTTGAACGCCCTGGCGATGACGGTGACGCTGCCGATCGTCGCGCACTTGGTGACCGGCTGAGCGCCCGCGTTCAGAGCATCGCGTCGTACCCCGCCCGGAAGTCCGGGAACTCGAGCTCGCCCAGCAGCTCGTGCAGCGCGGTCGCCTCCAGCACGGTGCCCGCTCCGGGATCCGGTGACGTGCGCGGCGGCGCGGGCACGCCGAGTCGCTGCGCGAGATGCGTGACGACCTCGCCGAGCAGGGCGGGTGCGCCGTCCGTCGCATGGAGCAGCGCCGGCGGTGCGGGCGAGGACAGCAGTGCGAGGATCGCACGGGAGAGATCGGCCTCGTGGATCCGGTTCGTCCGACGACCGTGCTCGACCGGGCGCCCCTCGAGGACGGTCCGGATCAGATGGTCCCGGCCGGGCCCGTAGATCCCCGCCGGGCGCAGGATCACCGCGCCGAACAGCTCGCGCGCCGTCTCCTCGCCCTCGATCAGCACGCGGGCGCGGTCGGAGCGCGGTCGCGCGGGATCCGCCTCGGTGAGCGGACGCGAGGCGTCGTATCCCTCCAGGACCCGGGTGGAGGAGACGAACACCGTGCGCCGTGGGACCCCGGGCAGCGCGGCCGCGAGATGCGCGAGGGACTCGCGATAGCTCGGGACGGCCGACGGGGTGAGGGTGACGACCATGGCGTCGACCCGCGGCAGCGGGGTGGGGAGGGCGGCGGAGAGATCGGCGGGGACGGGCACGAACCCCGGCGGCAGGGAGCTCGGGTCGCGGCGCAGCCCGAGCACCTCGTGACGACCTCTCTCGTCCTGATCAGCGAGCAGCAGCTCGCCCACCCGCAGGCCCAGGCGCCCGCAGCCCACCAGCAGGGTCCTCGTGGTCATGGCCGTCCTTCCGCGCGTGGAGCCTCCAGTATCGCGCGACCCGGCCCGCTCGGTGCGGCCGGATCCGACCGGTCGAGCCCGATGTCACCGATCCGCCCAGGTGCTGCGGATCTCGGCAGGGCTGGCCGAAAGTCAGGTGCGCCGGACGGGGTCCTCGGGGGAGGATTGCCCCTCGGGCCTGCCCTGCCCGCCCCGCCCGTCGCCGCGACGTGCGGCTCCTCGGGCGAAGCTCGTCGCCTGGGCCGCGGGCGGTCCGACGACCGACCCGGCGACCCTTCGGCCGATGCCCCCGTCGTCCCCTCCGAGGACAGGATCCGTCCTCACTCCGTCCTACGCTCCGACGAGACCCCGGCCGCTCACTCCGTCGGCCGGCCAGCACCACCCTGCTCCGGGAGATCCCCTCATGCTCTGGACCCTGATCCGGCGCCATCTGCGGCCCTACCTGCCGCACGTGGCCGCCGTGGCCGTCCTCCAGCTCGCGACCGTGCTCGCGACCCTCTACCTGCCCAGCCTCAACGCCGACATCATCGACAACGGCGTCGCCACCGGCGACACCGACTACATCTGGCGCATCGGCGGGATCATGCTGATCGTCGCGATGGCGCAGGTCGTCACCGCGATCGCGTCGGTCTGGTTCGGCGCCCGCGTCGCGATGGGCATGGGCCGCGACATCCGCCGCTCCGTCTACACCCGTGTGGACCGCTTCTCGGCCGAGGAGATGGGCCGCTACGGCGCCCCGACCCTCATCACCCGCGCGACCAACGACGTCCAGCAGGTGCAGATGCTCGTGCTGATGACCCTGAACTTCATGGTCATGGTCCCGATCATGTCCATCGGCGGGATCGTCATGGCGATCCAGGAGGACCCGGGCCTGTCCTGGCTGGTGTGGGTGTCCGTGCCGGTGCTGATGGTGATCGTCGGCCTGCTCGTCACCCGGCTGATGCCGCTGTTCCAGCGGATGCAGGACAACATCGACTCCATCAACGGCGTCATGCGCGAGCAGATCATGGGGATCCGCGTGGTGCGCGCCTTCGTGCGCGAGGAGCACGAGACCGGCCGCTTCCGCGACGCGAACGCGACCCTCACCGACACCTCGGTGCGGATCGGCCGCCTCTTCGTGATCATGGGCCCGGCGATCACGATCGTGCTCCACCTCGCCACCGCCGCCGTGCTCTGGTTCGGCGGTCACCGCGTGGACGCTGGGCTCGTCGAGGTCGGCGCCCTCACCGCCTTCATGCAGTACCTGCTGCAGATCCTGATGGCGGTCATGATGGGCACCTTCATGTTCATGATGTTCCCGCGCGCGATCATCTCCGCCCGCCGCATCGGCGAGGTCCTCGAGACCGCCCCCACCCTCCACGAGCCCGCCGCCCCGACCCCGCTGCCGGCGGCCGACGGGGGCGCGACCGTCGAGTTCCGCGACGTCACCTTCTCCTACCCGGGCGCCGAGTCCCCGGTGCTGGACGGCGTCTCCTTCACCGCCGAGGCCGGCCGCACCACCGCCATCATCGGCTCGACCGGCTCCGGCAAGACCACGCTGGTCAGCCTCATCCCGCGCCTGCACGACGCGACCGGCGGCCAGGTGCTGCTGGACGGGGTGCCGGTCACCGACCTCGCCCGCGCCGACATCTCCGCCGCCGTCGGCCTCGTGCCGCAGAAGCCCTATCTGTTCTCCGGCACCATCGCGCACAACCTCCGCTTCGGCGACCCGTCGGCCGACGAGAAGCAGCTCTGGGACGCGCTCGAGGTCGCCCAGGGCGCCGGCTTCGTGCGCGAGCGGACCACCGGCGAGGGCGATGCCGTCTCCATGGGGCTCGAGTCCACCGTCTCCCAGGGCGGCACCAACGTCTCCGGCGGCCAGCGGCAGCGCCTGTGCATCGCCCGCACCCTCGTCGCCGCCCCGCGCGTGTTCGTCTTCGACGACTCGTTCTCGGCGCTCGACGTCACCACGGACGCGAGGGTGCGCGAGGGCCTCGCCCAGCACACCCGCGGCGCGACCACGATCATCGTCGCCCAGCGCATCTCCACCATCACCTCCGCCGACCAGATCCTCGTGCTCGAGGAGGGTCGGATCGTCGGCCGCGGCACCCACGAGGAGCTGCTGGAGAGCTCCGAGACCTACCGGGAGATCGTCGACTCCCAGATCACCGCGGAGGAGATGGCATGAGCACGAAGAAGAAGACCTCCGCGAAGAAGTCCTCCGCGAAGAAGTCCTCCGAGGCCGAGGGCACCGCGACCGCCGAGCTCACCGAGGCCGAGATCCTGGAGATGCAGGACTCGATGAGCAGCGAGTGGGGCGAGGGCGCGCCGCGCAAGGCGAAGGCGTTCTGGCCCTCCGCGCTGCGGCTGGCCGGCACCTTCCGCGAGTACAAGCTGGGGCTCGCCGTGGTGCTCGCCTTCGGCATCGTCTCGACGGTGCTCACCGTGTGGGCGCCCTCGATCCTCGGCGACGCCATGGACGTCATCTTCGACGGCTTCCTCGGCGACGGCGTCGAGTTCGGGGCGCTCGGCCGCCTGCTGCTGATCGTGCTGGGGATGTACGTGATCGCGGCGCTGTTCGACTGGCTGCAGGGCCGGCTGCTGAACGACGTGGTGATGGACATCGTCTACGACCTGCGCGAGCGGATCGAGGCGAAGGTCAACCGCCTGCCGCTGAGCTACTTCGACACCCGCCAGCGCGGCGACCTGCTCTCCCGCACCACCAACGACGTCGACAACGTCCAGACCGCCCTGCAGCAGGCCTTCGCCTCGCTCGTCTACGCGGTCCTCACCATCGTCGGCATCACCGTGATGATGTTCTGGCTGTCCTGGCAGCTCGCGCTCATCGCCCTGATCGCCCTGCCGATCTCCGGCGTGGTCATCGGCATCATCGGCGCGAAGTCGCAGAAGCTCTTCACCGCCCAGTGGCGGGGCACCGGGCGGCTGAACGGCCACGTCGAGGAGTCCTTCACCGGCCACGACCTGGTCACCGTCTTCGACCGCCAGGACTCGATGCGCGAGCAGTTCGATACGCGCAACGAGGAGCTGTGGGAGGCGTCGTTCAAGGCGCAGTTCTACTCCGGCATGATCATGCCGATCATGCAGTGGGTGACCTATCTCGGCTATGTCGGCATCGCCGTGGTCGGCGGTCTGCGGATCGCGGCCGGGCAGATGAGCCTCGGTCAGGTCACCGCGTTCATCCAGTACTCCCGTGAGTTCAACGCGCCGCTGGGCGAGGTGGCGGGGATGGCGAACATGCTCATCTCCGGCGTCGCCTCCGCCGAGCGGATCTTCGAGCTGCTGGACGCCGAGGAGCAGGAGCCCGACGGGCAGATCACCGCGCGCGGGCCCGTGGGCGAGGACGCGGCCGGTCCCGTGGGCTCGACCGTCGACTCGGCCGCCGTGCACGCCGAGGCGTCGGCCCCCGAAGGGCGCATCGTCCCGCGCCAGGAGCTCACCGGCCCCACTCGCGGTCGGATCGAGTTCGACCACGTCGCCTTCTCCTACACCCCGGAGAAGCCGCTGATCAGCGACCTGTCGCTGACCGCGGAGCCGGGGCAGACGATCGCGATCGTCGGCCCCACCGGTGCGGGCAAGACCACCCTGGTCAACCTCATCATGCGGTTCTACGAGATCGACGCCGGCGAGATCCGGCTCGACGGCGTGGACATCCGTGCCCTGGACCGCGGCGCGGTGCGCTCCCGCGTGGGCATGGTGCTCCAGGACGCGGTGCTCTTCGGCGGCACGATCCGGGAGAACATCCGCTACGGCCGGCTGGATGCGACCGACGAGGAGGTGGTCGCCGCCGCGACCGCCACCTTCGTGGACCGCTTCGTGCACACCCTCCCCGACGGCTACGACACCGTCATCGAGGACGAGGGCGCGAACGTCTCCGCCGGCGAGCGTCAGCTGATCACGATCGCCCGCGCCTTCCTCGCGGACCCCGCGCTGCTGATCCTCGACGAGGCCACCAGCTCCGTGGACACCCGCACCGAGGTGCTCGTGCAGGAGGCGATGGCGGCGCTGCGCACCGACCGCACCAGCTTCGTCATCGCGCACCGGCTCTCCACCATCCGCGACGCCGACGTGATCCTGGTGATGGAGCACGGCGACATCGTGGAGCAGGGCTCGCACGACGCGCTGCTCGCCGCGGGCGGTGCCTACCACCGGCTGTACTGGTCGCAGTTCGCCGACGGTGTGGACCCCGACGAGGACGAGGCCGTGCTCGAGGGCACCACCACCGGCCCCGTCCCGGCCGTCGCGGCGACCGAGGGGGCCGCCGTCCCCGGCGAACAGGGGGCGGCCGGCGCGCAGTAGGCCCGTCGGCCGGCGGCGAGCAGGCACGTCTGCCGGTCGGGCTGACAGGCGATCGGGCGTCGGCCCGTCGGCCGACAGGGCGGATGGCATTCGAGACGTAGGTTCTGCGGGGAATGAGCCCGCTTACGGAGCAGAACCTACGTCTCGCCGATGAGGTCGCCGAGGCGGCCCTGCTGCAGCGGCCCTGCAAGAATCCCCCTGGGCAGGAGCGGGCGCGGCCGGTAGCGTCGAGGCCATGGACGTCACCGTCATCGGAGGCGGCATCGCCGGCCTCGCCCTCGCCCACCAGCTCGCCCCCGACCACGACGTCACCGTGCTCGAGGCCTCCCCGGGCCCCCGCGGCGGCGGCTACATGATCGACTTCTTCGGCCCCGGCTTCGTCGCCGCCGAGCGGATGGGGATCATCGACGAGCTCCGCGCCCGCGGCCACGTCTACGAGGGCGTGCGCTACGGGACGCCCGACGGGGCCGAGTCCGGCCGGATCGACGTCGGGCCCCTCGCCGCGGCACTGGGCGGCCGCTACTTCTCCATCCTGCGCCCGGAGGTCGAGCTCGGGCTGCTCGCCGTGCTGCCGCGCTCCGTCGACCTGCGCTACGGCGCCCGCGCGGTCGCGGTCCGCGACATCGGGCTGCAGGGCGGCGGCTCCCCGCGCGGCGCCCTGGTCGAGCTCGCCGACGGGACCACGCTCGCCTCCGACCTCGTCGTGGCCTGCGACGGCGTGCGTTCCCCGGTGCGGGAGAGGGTCGCGCCCGAGCACGGGGAGATCGTGCCGATGGGCTATCGCGTGGCGAGCTACCTCTACCCAGATCCGGAGCTCGCAGGCGAGCTGGGGGAGCGGATGCTCATGACCGACACCGTCGGCCGGGTGGGCTGGGCGTACGCGGCCGGCGACGGCCGGGTCGGGGCGATGTTCGCCGAGCGCAATGATGCGGCGAGCACCGAGCGGCCGGTCCCCGATCGGGAACGGCTCCAGCGCGACTTCGCCGGCCTCCACCCGCAGGTCGACCGGGCCCTCGCGAACGCCCCGGAGTCCTTCTACGACGACCTCGCCGCCCAGGCGATCGCGCCCCGCTGGAGCCGCGGGCGCGTGGCCCTCGCCGGGGACGCAGCCCACGCCCCCTCGCTCCTGGCCGGGCAGGGCACCTCGCTCGCGATCGCGGGGGCCGAGGCGCTGGCCCGGAGCCTCCGCGCGGCCGGCCCGCACGTCGAGGTGGGGCTGGTCGAGTACGAACGGCGCTGGCGGCCGACGGCCGAGCAGGTGCAGCTCGCGGGCCGTCGCAGCGCCTCCTTCTTCGCGCCCGCGACCCGGCTCCAGCTGCGCCTCCAGCAGATCGCCCGCCGGGCGGTCATGCTCCCCGGGGCGAGCCTGTTCGCAGCGCGGAGCGTCCTCGGCCACTGAGCTGCCTGCGCTCGACGGCGGACGGACGCCCCGTCGAGCCGTGCGCGTCGTCGGAGGGCCTTCGGCTGATCCCGATCGGCCGGGCGTGACCGGTCGAGGGGTGCCGCCGGCGGATCCCCATCGGCCGGGCGTGACCGGCCGACGGGCTCAGCCCGGCGGATCCCACCCGTCGACGGGGCCGGTTCCCCCGCGCGGGGGAGGTTCAGCGTCGTCGCGCGAACTCCGTGAAGCTCACCCCGGTCTCGTAGGTGCGGGTGCGCACGTGTTCGAACTGCTCGGGTACGTACTCGCCGGGCGCGAACAGCGGGATCCCGGCCCCGAACAGGAACGGCTGGCGCTTGAGCAGGAGCCGGTCGATCTCCCCGCGCAGCTGGGTCGCGAGCCGGCCTCCGCCGCACAGCCAGATGTCCCCGCCGTCCTGCTGCTTCAGCTCCCGCACCACCGCGACCGGGTCCTCGTCGGTCACGCGCAGGTTCTCGGCGGGCTCGAGCGGACGGTGCGTGAACACGATCTGCTGGAGGTGGCGGTAGGGGCTGGGCATGTCCGGCAGGCCGACGGCATGCGTGTTCGCACCCATCAGCACGGTGTCGAAGCGGCCGCCCGACTGGTCGATGCCGAGGTGGGCGGCGATGTCGGTGGGGATCGTGACGGCGAACTCCTCGTTGATCCCCTCCATGTGGTCGCCCTCGATCAGGAAGGCGTCGAACTGGTGGTCGGGGCCGGCGATATAGCCGTCCAGGCTCACGGCGACGTAGTAGACGAGCTCTCGCATGGGTCCCCCTCGGGTCGGTGCCCGGCGGCGGCGCCGCGGCTCGGAGGGCCGACACTACGGCGCAGTGGCGACCAGCGCCCCATGCTTTTCCGGGAGCCGGCCCCGCGGTGAGGGCGATGCGGGGACCGGAGCGCTCGAGGTGCGGTGACTTGGATGGTGCCGAGTCGCTGCGCGACGGCCAGCCCCCGCGAGGACGGGGGCGCGGCGCCTCAGCGGGGGCCGAGCCGCTGGGCGGCGGTGCGTCCCCGGGAGGCCAGAGGAGCGGAGCCGACCGCCTTCGCGAGTCCCACCCGCGCCCCGTTGCCGTAGAACGTCTCGATCCCGTCCGCGGGCACGGCATAGGTCTCGTGCCAGATCCCGACCGCGCCGGGATGCGTCCGGGCCGCCTTGTTGAACGCCTTCCAGGCCGGCAGGTGCTCGGCGCTCGACATCCTCGCGTAGGCGTAGAGGTGCTCGGTGCTGCGCCAGTACTGCACCACCCAGGGGCCCTTCGCGCCGATCAGGGTGTCCGCGCCGAGGAAGCCGAGGTCCTCGGCCTCGCCGCGCGTGGCCGCGGCGCGGTTGCGGTGCAGCTCGGCGAGCATGCGTGGCATCGCGGCGGCGACGGGGCCCCACAGGTCCGGCCGCCACGGGGCGCGGATGGTCATGCCGATGTGGAAGACGACGAGGTCGTCGACCTCGGCGTGGGTCAGGTTCGGGGGCCGACGGTCGGTGGAGGCGGCCGGACGGTCATCGGGTGCGGCGGGATGGTCCATGGGGTCCTCGTCTCGATTAGAAAGTGCTACTTTCTAAGAGTGCGCTCGGCTCGACTCCCCGTCAAGAGGTTCCGGGCGGCGTTCCTCGTCCGTCCGACCCTGCCGGCCCGCGCGGCGACGGATCTGCGCGAGAATCGAGGCCGTCCCGTCGGCGTGCTCTCCGTCCGATGTCCCGCCCGTCGTCGCACTCCCGGAAGGAGCCCGATGAGGATCTCCGCGCTCTCCGCCCGTGCCGAGGTGCCGATCGGCACGATCAAGTTCTACCTGCGCGAAGGCCTGCTCGCGCCGGGGCGGCAGACCTCCCGCACCACCGCCGAGTACGACGAGTCGCACGTCGAGCGGATCCGCCTCGTGCGCGCCCTGACCGATGCCGGGGGGCTGGGCATCGCGGCGGTGCGCCGCATCGTCGAGGTGCTCGACGCGCCCGGGCCCGCGCGCCTCGACCTGCTCGCCACTGCGCAGCACGCGCTGCTCGCCGACGAGCCGGCGCCGTCCGTGGCGACAGTGCCGATCGTGTCGAGCGTGTCGGCGGGGAAGGGTGCCGAAGGTCCGCAAGGGGCCGACGCCGCGCAAGGGGCCGACGCCGGGCAGGGCCCCGATGGTTCCGAGGGCACGCAGGGTGCCGACGGCGCCGAAGGGGCGCAGGGTGCAGAGGATGCGCAGGGCGCTGAAGACTCCGAGGTCTCGGAGCCGGTCGACGGCACCTCGCCGGCCCGCGAGTGGCTCTCCCGGCGCGGCTGGCACACCTACGGGGACGACCTCCTGGTCGCCCGGCTCGAACGGGTCTGGGCGGCCTGCGAGGCGGCGGGGATCCAGCTCGACGACGAGCTGATGGACGGCTACGCCGAGGCGCTCGAGCAGGTCGCACGCCTGGACGTCGACACCGTCCCCGAGGACCCCGACGAGGCCGTGCGCCGCGTGGTCGTCGGCACCGTGATGCTCGAGCCGGTGCTGCTCACCCTGCGCCTGCTCGCCCAGCGGGAGCTCTCCGTGCGTCGCGCGGAGACCGTCGACGGGGGCCGGCTCCGGACCGACCTTCGACGATGAGCGCCGCCTCGTCCCGAGCGGCTCAGTGGCCGCCCCGGCGGTTCAGTACGGCGTCGTGGGCGGCGCCCCGGGCGGAGGCTCCGGCGGTGGGGGCTGGTCGGGCTGGGGGAGCGGCTCCGGCGGCGGCTCCGGCGACGGCTCGGGCGGTTGCCCGGGGATCGGGGCCGGCGGGTCCGAGGGCGGCGCTCCCGGCGGCTCGGTGGGAGGCGCGGTCGGCGGCTCCGTGGGCGGCTTCCCGGGCGGGGTCATCGGCGGCTCGCTGGGCGGCGGCAGGCTGCCGCCGTACGGCGCGGACGCGAGCGAGCCGCTCGGCGCGTGCTCGGCATCAGGGAGGCCGACCGAGCGGTCCTCGAGCGGGCGGCGGCTCATCGCGGACAGGTTCCCGGGATCTCGACCGGCACCCGGTCCTCGAGCATCCGCGAGCGGGTGAGGAACCGCTTCCCGTCGGGCGTCTCGAGGCTGAAGCCGCCGCCGCGCCCGTCGACCAGGTCGATCGTCAGGTGCGTGTGGCGCCAGTAGGCGAACTGCTCGCGGCTCATCCAGAAGTCCAGCGGGCTGGTGGTGCCGCCCGGCAGGGGCACCTCGACGTGGCCCATCCGCACATCGGCGTCGCCCGTGATGAAGTCGCCCTCGGGGTAGCACATGGGGGAGGAGCCGTCGCAGCAGCCGCCGGACTGGTGGAACATCAGCGGGCCGTTGCGGTCGATGAGCCGCTGGATCTGCGCGACCGCCGCGGACGTGAAGGCGACGCGGGAGAAGTCCTCGCCCTCGACCGTCGGCTCCATCTCCAGGACGTCGTCGGCCTCGGTCGGCTCCGGCAGCGGGGGTGCCGGCGGCTGCCCGGGCTGCGGTGCGGGAGTGGTGGAGGTGTCGGTCATCGGGTTCTCCTTCCAGCGCGGCCGACGCCGGGGCCGGCCGGGTGCGCGGCGGCGATCGTCGGCCTCGGCATCACGGGCACCCCGGATGGCGGGTGCGACGGCCGACGTCGGCCGATGTGACGCGGGCCACCAGGATAGACCCTGCCGGCGGACATAGGGTGGAGCGCATGGAACATCGCCACCTCGGCCGCTCCGGCCTCAAGATCAGCGAGATCATCTACGGAAACTGGCTCACCCACGCCTCCCAGGTCGAGGACGACCGTGCCCGTGCCTGCGTCCGCGCCGCGCTCGACGCCGGCATCTCCACCTTCGACACCGCCGACACCTACGCCAACACCGCCGCGGAGGTCGTGCTCGGCGAGGCGCTGAAGGGCGAGCGCCGCGAGTCGCTCGAGATCTTCACCAAGGTGTACTTCCCCACCGGCCCGAAGGGGCACAACGACACCGGCCTCTCGCGCAAGCACATCCGCGAGTCGATCGACGGCTCGCTGCGCCGCCTGGGCACCGACTACGTCGACCTCTACCAGGCCCACCGCTACGACTACGCGACGCCGCTCGAGGAGACGATGCAGGCCTTCGCCGACGTCGTCCACTCTGGCAAGGCCCTGTACATCGGCGTCTCCGAGTGGAACGCGGACCAGCTGCGCGCCGGCCACCAGCTCGCCCGCGAGCTCGGCATCCAGCTGATCTCCAACCAGCCCCAGTACTCGATGCTGTGGCGGGTCATCGAGGAGCGCGTCGTGCCGACCTCGCGCGAGCTGGGGATCTCCCAGATCGTCTGGTCGCCGGTCGCGCAGGGCATCCTCACCGGCAAGTACAAGCCCGGGGCCGAGGCGCCCGAGGGCTCGCGCGCCCGCGACGAGAAGGGCGGCGCCGACATGATCAAGCGCTTCCTGAACGACGAGGTGCTCACCGCCGTGCAGGGTCTGCTGCCGATCGCGGAGGGGCTGGGGCTGACCCCGGCGCAGCTCGCGATCGCCTGGGTGCTCAGCAACGACAACGTCGCCGGCGCCATCATCGGCGCCTCCCGCCCCGAACAGGTCACCGACAACGTCAAGGCCGCCGGAGTGGTGCTCGACGCCGACGTGAAGGCCCGGATCGACGAGGTGCTCGGCGAGATCCCCGAGACCGACCCGGACCAGACCCGCTCGCCGGCGCAGCGCCTGGCCTGACCTGCCCCGGCGCGGCGCCTGGCCTGCCCCGGCGCGGCGCCGCCTGTCGCAGCGCCGCGCCGCGCACGATTCTGCGCTCCCTGCGTGACCTCGAGCCCTCTGCGGCACCGAGGCCACGCAGGGAGCGAATCTGTGTGCGGCCCCTGCGGGGACGGAGGAGCGGCCGGCCCCGAGGACCGGCCGCTCCTCCGAGCGACAGCGGGTGGTGGTCCGCGTCAGCGGCCGGCGACCTTCTTCTCGAGGTCCTCCCCGGTCTCGCCGTGTCGGACCAGACCATCGGCCCGCAGCTCCCAGAACTCAGCGTTCTTGATGCCGAGCAGGCGCGGATCGAACTGGGGGTCCTTGCCGGCCTTCTTCTGCTGCTGGTAGTCCTTCAGCGCCTTGAGCGCGGGGCCCTGGAGGATGAGGATCGCGACCACGTTCAGCCACGCCATCGCGCCGACGCCGATGTCGCCGAGCGCCCAGGCGTTGCCCGTGGTGGTCACCGAGCCGTACACGACGGCGACCAGGATCAGCGCCTGCAGGAAGCGCACCAGCGCACGACGCGCGGTGCGGTTGGGGATCCAGCGGCTGAGGTAGGTGAGGTTGACCTCGGCCATGTAGTAGTAGGCCACGATCGTGGTGAAGGCGAAGAAGAACAGCGCGATCGCCACGAAGGTCGGGCCGAGGCCGTGGAACACGGACTCGAAGCCGTTCTGCGCGAACTCGGGACCGTAGTCGGTGCCCTCGGGCACCGAGCCCGCGTAGATGAGCTCCTCGTCGGGCCCCTGGAACACCTGGTACATGTCGGTGGAGATGATCAGGAACGCGGTCGCCGTGCACACGAAGAGGGTGTCGATGTAGACCGCGAAGGACTGCGCGAAGCCCTGCTTGGCGGGGTGGGAGACCTCGGCCGCGGCGGCGGCGTGGGGGCCTGTGCCCTGACCGGCCTCGTTGGAGTACAGACCGCGCTTGACGCCCATCTCGACGGCCTTGCCGACGATCGCGCCGAAGACGGCGTGGGCGCCGAAGGCGCTCGAGAAGATCAGTCCGAAGACGTGGGGGATCTGATCGAAGTTGATGAAGAAGACGATCAGCGCGGCGATGATGTAGAGGATCGCCATCACGGGCACGACCAGCACGGCGAAGTGCGCGATGCGCTTCACGCCGCCGATGATGATGAAGGCCAGCAGGATGACCACGCCGACGGCGGTGACCCAGTGGGGCAGGCCCCAGGCCTCGTAGGCCGCGGAGGCCATGCCGTTGCCCTGCACGCCCGGCAGGAAGAAGCACATCGCCACGACGGTGACGATCGAGAACACGATCGCGTAGACGAGGAATGCCGGGGCGGCCGCGGTGTGCTTGAACGCCTTCTCGATGTAGTACGCGGGGCCGCCGCGGTACTCGCCGGTGTCCTTGTCCTTCTCCTTGTAGATCTGGCCGAGGGTGCACTCGACGAAGGAGGTCGCGGCGCCGAGGAAGGCGATCAGCCACATCCAGAACACGGCGCCCGGGCCGCCGATCGCGATCGCGGTGGCCACACCGCCGATGTTGCCCATGCCGACGCGTCCTGCGAGGGAGATCATCAGCGACTGGAAGGACGAGGTGCCGTCGGGGGAGGCCTCGCCCTTCCTCAGCTGGTTGAGCATGTCGGGGATGCAGCGCACCTGCAGGAACAGCGTGCGCAGGGAGAAGTAGAGGCCGGTCAGCAGCAGCAGCCCCACCAGGGGGAGTGACCACACGAGGTTGTTGGCCCCGGTGATCAAGGTGTC
Organism: Brachybacterium sp. SW0106-09; assembly: GCF_001293905.1. Taxonomy (NCBI): domain Bacteria; kingdom Bacillati; phylum Actinomycetota; class Actinomycetes; order Micrococcales; family Dermabacteraceae; genus Brachybacterium; species Brachybacterium sp. SW0106-09. The sequence goes on along the minus strand of NZ_BCAK01000017.1, from coordinate 24,710 downwards.
GAAGAACATGGGATCTCCATGGGGAGGGGAAGGATGGTCGCGGACGGACATCGGGCTCGCCTGTGAGCCCGGTCACCGACATCGCCGTGGGGGAACAGTAGCGCGTCACAGCCCCGCAGACACGTCAAGAGATGTCCGTTATCCGACTGCAATGCGCGCGCAGCGGTGAATCCGGCGACATCCGACCGCTCCGGCATGACGCGGACCGGGCTCGTCTGTAGACTCGTCGGCGACCCCTCGTGCGGTGTCATCTTGCTGAACTCCCCCAGGGCTTGACGGCAGCAAGGGCAGGTGAGCTCTGGCAGGTGCGCGAGGGGTCGCTTCATGTCCGGGCGCAGGAGGTCCGACGGCCGGCGGCCTCACAGGTCCGACCATCGACGCGGCGCCTCCGGCCGACGAACGCGCCCCCGCCGAGCCCTGCGACCCCCGCCGCCGACGGGGGATCTCCCCACCTCGGTCGGGCGGCCCTCCCCGTACCGGCGCCCCGGGCGCGATCCCTAGCGTGGAGTGCGATGCGGAGCCCGCCCCGGGACCCGCGCATCCCTCTCCAGGAGCGCACGATGTCGACGCCCCCGGCAGTCGCCCAGCCCGTCCTCGCCCCCGCCCCCTCTCTGCGCCGCGTGCTCGCCTTCCTCGGTGCGGCGCTCGCCGTCTCGACCGCCCTGTCCCTGCCCTTCGCGTTCGGGGCCCTGCCGCCGGAGGCCGTCGGCCTCGCCGTGCCGCTCGCGCAGCTCTCCCCGCTGCTGGCCGCGCTGCTGGTGCGTAGGCGCGGAGCGCCGTGGTGGCGCGCCCTCGCGCTCGCCGTCCCGTCCTGGCGGGCGCTCGGGGTCGCCGCGATCGCCGCGATCGCCGCGTTCGTCGCGGTGCCGCTGGCCAGGGTGCTGATCGGGCTCGGCGCCGGGGCGCCGCCGTCGGCCGATGCCCTCCCGCTGTCGTCCGTGCTCCTCGCCGTGCCGGCCGTGCTGGTGATGCAGTCGCTGTTCGCGATCGGCGAGGAGGCAGGATGGCGAGGCTGGCTGCACGGCGAGCTCCGCCCGCTCGGGTTCTGGCCGATGTCCCTGCTCATCGGGGCGATGTGGGCGGTATGGCATGCGCCGATCGTGCTCGCCCTCGGCCTCGCGCCGCGCGAGGCGATCGCCTATCTCGGCACCATCTTCGCCGTCGCACCGCTGCTGTCCGCGCTGCGCGAGGTCTCCGGCACCGCCTGGGCGGCCGTGCTCGGCCACGGTCTGCTCAACAGTGCCCGTGTCGCGATCGAGCAGAACGTGCTCGGCCCGCTCGAGCCCGGGACCGCCTGGCTGCTGGATCTGAGCTCGTGGGCGCTGTGGCTCGCGGTCGCCGCGGTCGTGCTGCACCTCGGCGGCAGGCGCCGCGCGACGACGCCCGGAGCGGTGTCCGGGTCCGGCCTGCCGGTGCGGTGAGCCCCGGGCGCCCGCTCACAGGTGCTCGGCCGGGAGCTCCTCCAGGGTGCTCGCCCGCTCCTCCACCGTCGGCTCCGACGGGGTCGCGGCCCGGGGATCGCCGAGCGCGGCGTTGACCAGCGCGGCGAGGACCACGAACGCCGCCGCTCCGGACGGCAGCCACATCGCGGCCTCGGCCCCGACGCCGTCCGCCACAGCACCGGTCAGCGCCGAGGTCGCGGACTGGCCGACGATCGTGGCCGAGCCGAGCATCGACATCAGCGTCGCCGAGCGGCCCTGCGGGGCGCGGTCCGCGGCGAGGCTGTAGATCGTCACGATCGTCGGCCCGATGCCGATGCCCGCCACGGCCATCGCCCCGACCAGGCCCCACAGCCCGCCGGCGAGTCCGAAGGCGACCATCGAGGCGAGCATCAGCGCGGAGAACGCCAGCCAGCGGTGGGAGCGGCGGAACCTCTCCGGGAACAGCGAGATCGACAGCGCCAGGATCGTCGAGCCGACGCCCATCACCCCGTAGACCAGGCCGGCGGAGTCGCCTGCACCGCGGGTGTCGAGGAAGGCCGTCAGCGAGGTCAGCACTGTGCCGAAGAACAGGCCGACGCCGAGCGCCCCTGCGACCAGCACGAGCACCCGCGCGGTGCGGAGCTCGGCGGCGGGCGCCTGCTCGGTCGGCGACTCGCTGCTGGGCGCGGAGGCGCGCGCGGTGGGATGCAGCGCGAAGGCGGTGACGAACACGAGGGTCAGCAGGGCCGCGCCGATCATCGGCGCGGCCGGGGACATCGTCGTGGCCAGCAGGCCCACCACCACGGGGCCGAACACGAACGCGGTCTCGTCGGCCGCGGACTCGTAGCCCATCGTGGCGTTGAGGCTCTTCGAGCGGCGTGCGACGGGCAGGCGGGTGAGGATCAGGTGCACCAGGCGGGTGCGCGAGAACGGGCCGATCTGCGGGGAGGACGCGCCGATCACGAAGCTGACGGCGAGCACCGCGACGTCGGGCAGCGGGCTGAAGGCCACCCAGGCCAGGCCCATCAGCGCCAGCGAGTTCACGATCCCGGCCACCAGGATCACGCGGCGCTGGCCGAAGCGGTCCGCGGCGGCGCCCAGCAGCGGGCCCACCAGCGCGGAGCCGAGGCCGAGCACGGCCGAGTTCAGCCCGCCCAGCGCGATCGAGTCGCGGGCGGCGACGACCAGGGTCAGGGTGCCCACGATCATCATCGCGAAGGGGAAGCGGGCGATGAACGCGATGGGGAAGTAGGCGGTGCCCGCCTCGCGGCGCAGCGTGGTGGGGGCGGGGGTGCCCAGGGTCGGGCCGTCGACGGGCGGTGCGTCGTCGGCGCGGGGCTGCGGGGCGGTGTGCGGCGTGGTCATCGAACCTCCATGACGGTGGTGCCGCCTTGGACGATCCACGTCGTGGACCCGAGGTAGATGCACCCGGGAACCCGCCGGAGCGGGTGGGGAACGCATCGATCCTACGCGGGACGCGGGGGCGTGACCAGGGCGGAGGCAGGCGGGGTGCGCGGATTCACCGGTGACCGGATCGAGACCGGTCCGCAACGATCGCGCGGGGTCCGGGACACCCCCGCGTCATGCGCCGTTCGCCTTCGCCCCGTACCTATGGGAGCGCTCCCATCCTCTGCTCCTCGCGACCCGAACGGACACCATGACCACCCCTCCCTCGCCATCCCTGCGACGATCCCCGCGGCCCGGTCCTCCCGCCGCGACGGCCGCCGTCCCGGCCCCCTGCCGCGGCGTCCCGCTGCGCCGCGCCGGCATCGCCCTGCTCGCCGGCACCGCCCTCGCGCTCGGCCCCGCCGCCCTGCCGCTGACCGGACCGCTCGGCGTCTTCGCCGGCGGCGCCGTCCCCGCCGCACAGGCTGCCCCTGCGCCGGGCGGCCCGCTGCTGGTCACCGAGATCGCGCCGGACACCGTCGGGGCCGACGAGTTCGAGTTCCTCGAGCTCACCAACACCTCGACCGAGCCCGTCACCGTCGGCGGTGAGGGCGGCCACTCCCTGAGCTACATCTACGCCGACAGCGCCGACACCGCCCGCGACGTCCCCCTCGCGCTCGAGGAGCCGGTCGAGATCGCCCCCGGCGACTCGCTCGTGCTGTGGCTGAGCTACGAGGCGAAGGACCTGGACTCCTTCTCCCGCACCGTGGAGGAGTTCCGCGCCCACTGGGGCGCCGCCGAGGACGTCCCCGTCGTGCGCGTGACCGGCCAGCCCGGCATGGCCAACGGCGGCGGACGCGGCGTGCGGGTGCTCGACGGCGACGGCGCCGAGGTCTCCCGCAGCTTCTACCCCGCCGGCTCCGTCGGCCAGGATCGCAGCGCCCACTTCGCGCTCCCCGCTGCCGACTCGCTCTCCGCGGCCCTGTTCGCGTCCGCCGCCGCGCCCACCCCGGGTACCGCCGAGGACGCCCAGCTCACACTCGCCGAGCCCGAGCAGCCGGAGGAGCCCGCCGAGCCCGCGGCGCCGCCGGTCGCGCCGCCCGCCGACTCCCTCGTCGGCCACCTGCAGATCACCGAGGTCACCCCGGACACCACCAACATCGACGGCGCCGACGGCTTTGAGTTCATCGAGCTGTACAACGCCACCTCGGCTCCGGTCTCGATGGCGGACTACGAGCTGCGCTACCTCTACACCGCCGACGGCGAGTCGATCACCAACGCCGCGGACTGGCCGCTCAGCCCGTCGGACGCCGTGATCGAGCCCGGCGGCACCCTTGTGATCTGGGTGCGCGACGGCGCCAACGACGCCGCGACCGCCTCGGACTTCGCCGCGAACTACGGCGTGGACCCCGCCTCCCTGAACCTGGTGGAGACGGCCACGGCGGGGATGGCCAACGGCTCCGGGCGCGGGCTCGAGATCCGCACCCGCACCGGCGACAGCGTCCACCGTGCCTTCTACAACCTCTCCGGTGCCGACGACACCCAGCCCGACCAGGGCATCCAGTACCGCACCGGCGACGGCGCCGACGGCGAGCAGCCCGACTTCTCCCGTGCGGCGAAGACGGGCCTCGCCCCCGCCACCCCCGGCGCGGTGGACCCCTCCCAGGTGCCGGCAGAGCTCGTCGACGTCCCCGCCGACGCGCAGGCCCCCGAGGTCCGCGACCTCAGCCCCGCGGAGCTGGACCCGTCGGCCGATGCCGTGATCAGCCATGAGGTCACCGATTACGTGCAGGCCCGCACCGTCACCCTCCACCTCCGCTCCAGCGCCGAGGACGAGTTCACCCCGATCACCGTGCGCCGCACCGAGGGCGACCGCTTCGACCACGCCATCCCCGCCGCGGACCTCACCGGCAAGCGCTGGTTCGAGTACTACGTCGTCGCCTCCGACGGCACGAGCGAGACCCGCACCGAACCCACCCGCGTGGCGCTGACCGGCGTCGACGCGGCCCCGCTGCGCATGAACCTCGCCGAGGGGCAGTACGTCTCCGGCACCGCCTCCGTCTCGGTGGCCGGCGACCGGTACCCGGCCGAGGCGACGGTGAGCATCGACGGGACCGAGCGCAGCGACGTCGTCCCCGCGCTCGAGGCCGCACCGGTCTTCGCGATGGACGTCTCCCAGACCGACACCTTCTTCCGCAACGGCGTGCTGGTGGGCGACGAGATCATCTCGATCTTCGATGAGGGCACCTACGCGAACTGGGTCGGCCACGACGCCGAGGTGCCGCTGCAGCACGTGGTGCGCGGCGAGCCGCTGACGGTGACGGTCGCCGCGGGCACCAAGGCGTATCCCGGCATCGACGAGAACGAGAACAACGACGACTTCTCGATCCGCAATCTGCGCCTGATCCTGCGCGACGGCCGCACCCTCCGCCCGGTCGACGGGGTGGACCCCGCCGAGATCATCGCGATGGGCGACTCGGCCGGCAAGCACGACCTCTACGACGCCGCCTTCGAGATCCCGGAGGACGCCTTCACCGCCCACGCCGTCGCCTGGGACACCACCGCCGTCGCCGACGGCGAGCACGTGCTGGCCGGCGCCGACGGGGACGGGAACCGCGTCGAGCGCACCGTGCTCGTCGACAACACCGCCCCGACCATCAGCACCGGGATCGAGGACGGCGCCGACTACCAGGGCACCTTCTCCCTGGACGTGACCGCGGAGGACGCCGGCAGCGGCCTCGCCTCCCTCACCGTGCTGCTGGACGGCGAGGAGGTCCAGCCGGGCGAGGAGCTCTCCTCCCTCACCCTCGACCCGGGCGAGCACACCCTGGAGATCACCGCGGCCGACGAGCTCGGCAACGAGGCGACGCGCACCCTCGCCTTCACCACCCCCGTCGAGGACCCGACCGCGACCCTCCTCACCGAGGACGGCCTGACCGTGCCGGTGTGCGAGGCACCCGATCTCACCGCCCGCGTCACCGACCCGTCGGGCGATCCGATGGACGTCTCCTTCCGCGCCGGCACCTCCGCGTCGCTCGCCGACGGGACCGTCGCGGGCACCGCCGGCGAAGTGCGCGACGCCGACGCCGCCGAGCGCGAGGGCGAGACCCTCACCGGCGGGCAGACCACCGCCTCCGAGGACGCCCTGCCCTTCCACGAGTTCGCCGTCGACGTCCCCGAGGGCGCCAGCGGGGACGCCGAGGTGCACGTGACCTGGGAGGGGAGCGCCGATCCCGGCGCACGGGTGCGACTGCTGGTCGAGGACACCGCCGACGGCGAGCTCGTCGAGGTCGCCCACGCCTTCGCCGCCGAGGACGGCTCCGTGGCCTTCGACGAGGTGGTCCCCGCCGCCGGGCACGTCTCCGGCGGCCAGCTGCGCGCCGTCGTCCAGCACTCCGTGGGCTGGTCCGGGGGAGACCTCTCCTCCCGCGGCGACGCCGTCGAGCCGCATCATCCCGAGGCGACCGACCGCTCGGAGTACGACTTCACGCTGGCCTGGGAGTCCGACACCCAGTACTACAACGAGGAGTTCTACGAGCACCAGCTGAACATCCACGAGTTCCTGCTCGAGCAGCGCGAGCCGATGAACCTGCAGTACCTCTTCCACACCGGCGACATCGTGGACGAGTCCGACAAGCCCGAGCAGTGGGCGAACGCGAACCCCGCCTACGCCCAGCTCGACGAGGCGGGCCTGCCCTACAACGTGCTCGCCGGCAACCACGACGTCGGCCACATGGACGGCGACTTTACCGAGTACTCGAAGCACTTCGGCAAGCACCGCTACGAGGACAAGCCCTGGTACGGCGGGTTCTACGAGGACAACCGCGGCTCGTACACCCTGTTCAGCGCCGGCGGCGTCGACTTCATCGTGGTCTCCCAGGGCTGGGGCCCCGGCGATGCGGAGATCGACTGGATGAACGAGGTGCTCGCCCAGTACCCGGAGCGCACCGCGATCATCAACCTCCACGAGTACATGCTCACCACCGGCGGTCTCGGCCCGATCCCGCAGCGGATCCAGGACGAGGTCGTGGCCACGAACCCGAACGTGTCCATGGTGATGAGCGGTCATTACCACGACGCCCACACCCGCGTGGACTCCTTCGACGACGACGGCGACGGCACCCCGGACCGCGAGGTCACGCAGATGCTGTTCGACTACCAGGGTCTGCCGGAGGGCGGTCAGGGCTTCCTGCGCCTGCTCCACTTCGACAACGAGGGCGAGCGCATGATCGTGCGCACCTTCTCGCCCTCGCTCGAGCAGTACTCGAGCGACGACGCGACCCTGACCCCCGAGGACCAGGACTTCGAGGTCTCTTACGCGCAGCTCGGCATCGAGCCCGCCGACAAGGAGCTCACCACCGACGCGTTCCGCGCGGACGTCCTCTCCTCCGAGGAGTTCGCACAGGTGGACGACGTCGCTTCGGGCGAGACCGTCGAGGCGGACTCCGCGGTGCTCGGCGCCGGGACCCACTCCTGGTACGTGCGCGTCACCGACCCGCACGGCGGCGTGGCCCGCTCCGAGGTGCGCGAGCTGACGCTGACCGGCGACGCGGCGGGCTGCGAGGGCGGCACGCCCGGCGACGGCGAGGAGGGGTCCGACGGCGGCTCCGGCGGCGATGGCGGCGGTGCTGGCGAGGACGGCGCTGGCAACGGCGGCGGAGCCGGCGGGAACGGCTCCGGCGAGCCGGGGGACGGCGACGACGGCCATGCCCCGGGCGCAGATGACGGCTCCGGGGACGCGGGCGGCACGGACGGCTCCGACGGGAACAGCGGCGCCGATTTGCCGGGCGCCGGCGACGGCTCGAGCGGAGGCGGCGCGGACGGTGCCGCGGGGTCCGGCGACGATGCCTCGGGCACGGCCGGCTCCGGTGCGTTCGAGCCCGGCGGCGACGACTCGGGTGCAGCCGATGGTGAGGGCTCGGGAGCGGCCGACGGCTCCGGTGCGACCGGGGCCGGCCGCGCCGAGGACGGGACCGGCGACGAGCAGTCCCAGGACGGTGCCGTGAGCACCGGCCCGCTGGCCCGCACCGGCGTGGAGGTGGCGGGACTCGCCGCCTTCGCCCTGGCCCTCACCGGTGCCGGGATCGCCCTGGTCCGGCGCCGCCGGGCCTGATCGCCTGCCCGTGAACCGGCGGTGCTCTGCCCTTCCGCCGAGGGGCAGGGCATCGCCGGATCTCGGGCGCTGCTTTCTGGGGCCGATCGAGGTGCTCGGTGCCGTGCGCCGGGCAGAACAGGCCCTGCGTCCACGAGGAGTACGTCCGGACGGGCTGAGGCTCCGGGTCGCCACCCCCTTGACCTGGAGCGCGCTCCAGCACCCAGGATGCCGGACATGGCACGCATCGACGCCCCCGCACCCACCCTTCCGACCGCTCCCGCGCTCCCGGCGCTCGGCACCATGCACCTGGGCACGCGCATCGACGAGCGCGACAGCTTCGCCCTGCTGGACCGTTTCGTCGAGCTCGGCGGGCGCTGGCTGGACACGGCCGACAACTACTACTTCGTCCAGGACCCCTCCGGGCTCGGCGGCCAGAGCGAGGCGCTGATCGGACGCTGGCTGCGGGCCAACCCCGGCGTCCCTGTCGCGCTCAGCACCAAGGTGGGTGCCGAGCCGAATCGTCCCGGAGGCTTCCCCGACGACCTCGAGGGCCTTGCGCCGGAGGTCGTGCACGGCGCGCTTGAGCGCAGCCTCGAGCGCCTCGGCGTCGAGAGCGTCGACCTCTACTGGGCCCACATCGAGGACCATGAGGAGCCCTTCGAGCAGGTCGTCGGCACCTTCGGCTCCCTCGTCGCCGACGGGCGGGCCGTGGCCTGGGGCCTGTCGAACCATCCGTCCTGGCGCATGGCGGAGGCGCGCCTGCTCGCCGCGACGGCGGGCCTCCCTGCACCGAGCGCCTACCAGCAGCGCCACTCGTACCTCCGGCCCCTTCCCGGAGCGGACGTGGAGGGGCAGCCGGTCGCGCTGGGCATGCTCTCGGACGACGGCGTGGACCTGGTGCGCCGCATCCCGGAGCTCAGCGGCTGGGTCTACACGCCGCTGCTGCGCGGCGCCTACGACCGCGCCGACCGGCCGCTCGCACCCGAATACCGACATCCCGGCACCGAGCGACGGCTCGAGGCGCTGGGCGCGGTGGCGGAGTCTCGCGGCCTGAGCCGCGGCCAGGTCGTACTGGCATGGCTGACCGGGGGAGCGCCCGCCCTGGTCCCGATCATCGGCGGCAGCCAGCTCGAGCAGCTCGAGCATGCCTGGACCGGGGCGACCACCGTGCTCACGGCCGAGGAGCGGCAGCACCTGGACGCCGCGGCGCAGGGCTTCCGGTCCGCTCAGCCGGGTTCGGTGAACGAGACCGGCGTGCCGGCCGCCCGGGCGTAGGCGATCTCCCGGCGGGTCGACTCGCCGATGTATCCGCCAGGGTTCACGACCAGCACCCTGTCGGCGAGATCGATCTTGCGCAGGTGGAGGGCGTCCAGCGCCGCCTTCTGCTCGGGGGTGACCTCGTGGTCGGCGTCCCGGGGGTGGGCGAACACGCCCGGCGCCACGACGATCGCGCCCGCGAACGTCAGGTCCCGGTTCACCGCGTGCATCTCGTCCACGAAGCGGGTGGAGCCGCAGAGGCAGACGATCTCGGGCCGATCGAGCACGGCCGCACTTTCCGACGGGGCGCTCATCGGTCCGCGCCGTAGTACGCGATCTTCTCGTCGAGCACCGCGAGGGCCCGCGCGGTCGCCTGTCGGCGCTCCTCGAGCTCGGCCCGGCGTTCGCGCAGGAAGGTGACCCGGTCCGGGGCCTCGGCGCCGCCGCGCAGCAGCGTCGTGAAGCGACGCAGGTCCTCGATCCCCAGCCCTGCCTCACGCAGGCAGGTGACGATGCCGATCCAGGCCACGTCGTTCTCCGTGTAGCGGCGACGGCCGCCGGCGGCGCGATCGATCGGCCCGATCAGGCCCTCGCGCTCGTAATAGCGCAGGGTGTCGAGGGTCAGGCCGGTCCTCTCGGCGGCCTCGGCGGGGGCGAGGGTGGTCATGGGCGCAGTGTGTCATGCGACGAGGTGGAGACCCGTGCCCCTCGCCCATCCCGTCGAGGTGCCGCACCGCCACGCGTCGCGACCGTCGCCAGCACGAGCCCGCACCCGGCCAGGCCCGCGGAGACGAGAGCGATCGCGGAGGTCGAGTCGCTGCGGGCGATGAGGACGGCACCGAGCCCGGAGCCGGCGGCGATCCCCACCTGGAAGAACAGCACGTACCAGGAGGAGGCGAGCTGTGCCCACTCCGGAGCATCCCGCAGCACGAAGGCCTGCAGCGCGACCACCAGCGCACTGTACGCCCCACCCCAGGCGACGACCGCGACGCCCAGCACGAAGGGGCCGAGCTCCGCACCGCACGCCAGGAGCGAGAGCGTCATGACGGCGACGGAGCCCAGAGTGCTCGCTCGCGGGTGCGGATCGTGGAGCCGTGCCATGAGCAACGTCCCCGCCAGCCCGCCCCCGCCCATCGCCAGCAGGAGCGCGGCGAGCCCCGTCCCCGTGACCCCCGCGTCCGCGGCACGCTCGGCGAGGAAGGTGAACGTGGTCAAGTGTGCGGCCGCGATCAGCGTCACCAGGGCGCACCAGCGGGCCACCCCGAGCACGTCATGGCGGCTCGGCACCTGCGCGCCCCGACGGGACCTCTCCGGCCGCAGGGACGCCGGGACGCTCCACGCCAGGGCGAGTGCGCACCCGGCGCTGAGCAGCGCGAGCACCGCCGAGGCGATCCGCCACGAGGCCAGCGCGCTCAGCCACGCCACCAGCGGCGCGCCCAGGACGTTGCCGAGCGCGCCGCCGACGAACACGACGGCGGTGGCGCGTCCGGGACGGCCGGGGAGCATGGCGGCGGCGACCGTCGGCGCTGAGGCCCACACCGCTCCGTGGCACATCGCCGAGAGGCCGCGCAGCAGGACCACCCAGCCCAGCGACGGGGCCAGCGCGATCCCCGCCTGGCTCAGCGCGAGCAGGAGCATCGCGGCCGTGAGCATCCGCCGCGGGGCGACGCGCGTGGTCAGCGCCGCCATCGGCAGGATCGTGACCGCGGCGACGGCGGCGTAGACCATCACCAGCATCCCCACCGCGCCGACGCCGACGCCGAGCGATCGCGCCATCGGCAGCAGCGCGCCGGCGGTGAACACCTCGGCGGTCAGGTACAGGAACAGCATCAGGGCCAGCGCCGCGAGCGCGACCGTGCGGTCAGGACGGCTCCGGGTCATCGCCCGTCTGCCGCGCCCTCAGCGGCGGAGTCGTCCGGGGCGGCGCCATCCAGCAGAACCGGCAGCCGCGTCACCCCGTCGGACGCCAGGAGATGTCCCGCGCCGGCGATCACCTCCGCCCGCACTCCGAGCGCGTCGGCGACGTCATCGCTGAGACCTGCGGGGACGATCGGGTCGTCGTCCGAGCGGAGTACCCGGACGGCGCCGAGCCGCGGACGGAGCGCTGCGAGGTCCAGGCCCTCGTAGAACGCGTGCTGTGCCGGGACTGTCCCGTCGCGGCCGACGAGGAACGCATCCAGCTCGGGATCGCCCGTAGGTGGGACCGAGGAGACGAAGGGGGCGACGCCCACGAAGGTGGAGAGGCGCACGGGCCGGCCGTCGACGGCGAGACCGCGCAGCGCCTGCAGCACCGTGGCGTTGCCCAGGCTGTGCGCGACCACGGCCGTCCCGTCGCCGAGCCGGGCCAGCGCCTCGGCCACGAGGGGCACCCAGCGTCCGGCCGACGGGGCGGTCGGGTCGGGCAGCTCTATCCGCTCCGCTCGGGGCAGCGCGCGGGCGAGCCAGGGGAACCAGTGGTCCTCCGGGCTCGCGCCGAAGCCGTGCACGATCAGCACATGCGGAGCGGACTCGAGCGGAGAGGTGGGCGGTGTCGTGGTGGTCATTGCCCGGACGCTAGGGGTTACCGTCAGTGGGAAGGTCAAGTCGTCCCTCGAGGAGCACCCGATGCTGATCGCCGAGTTCGCCCGCCGTGCGGGAGTCTCGCCGCGCTCCCTGCGCCACTACGAGGAGCAGGGGCTGCTGGCGCCGAGTCGCACCTCGGCCGGATACCGCGAGTATGAAGAGGGGGATCTCGTCGCGGTCGCGCGGATCCGGCTGATGCTCGAGGCGGGGCTGTCCACCGCGGTGATCGGTCAGTACCTCGACTGCGTCTCGGCGGGGCGAGGGACCCTCGAGGTCGAGATGTGCCCGAACCTGCGCCGCGAGCTCGACCGCGTCGAGCAGCGCCTGGACCGACAGCGGGACCGGCTCGAGGAGACCCGTCGGGCGCTCTGCGCGCTCGGCTGAGCGTCGGTCGGTCGCGTGCGCCGGCGACGGTTCCGTGGAGGTGCGGCGTCGGCGTGCATCACTCGTCACTCCCTGCGGTCCGTCCGCACGGGGCGATCATGCGCAGCAGGGGCAGCATCACGAGCAGCGCCAGCGCGGTCAGGGCGCACGCCGCCCATACCGGCCCGAGGGTGCTCGACCCCTCCAGCGCGATCGCTCCGAGCGCGGGTCCCGCAGCGGCTCCGATGTTGAGAGCCGCCGTCGCATAGGAGCCGCCCATGGTGGGCGCCTCCGAGGCCGCGTAGAGCACTCGGGCGATCAAGGTGCTGCCCACGGCGAACGCCAGCACCCCCAGCAGGAGGACCAGGACGAGCAGTGCTGCGGGATGCTCGGCACACACCGCGAGCAGCACCCATCCGACCAGCAGGAGGGGCGCGGCGATGCCGAGGGTCGATCGCGAGTGCTGGTCGGACAGCCGCCCGGCAAGGCTCACGCCGAGGAAGGAGCCGATGCCGAACAGCACCAGAGCCACCGGCACCCAGATCCGGCTCAAGCCCGCAGTTCCGGTCACCACCGGTGCGAGGAACGTGAACGCGGCGAAAGTGCCGCCGTTGACCAGAGCGGCGAGCAGCATCGTCGTGAGCAGAGCAGGCGTGCGGAGCTGCGCCACCTCGAACGCGAGGGACGGGCCGGCGCCGGGCAGAGCTCGTCCGGACGTCGGCTGCGGGCGGATCCCGGTGAGGATGCCGAACGCTGCGGGAATGCACAGGAGTGCGACGGCCCAGAACGTTGCCCGCCAGCCCAGGGCCGTTCCGAGCAGCGCGCCTGCGGGCACGCCGGCGACCATGGCGATCGTGGTGCCGGAGAGGAGGATGGCCAGGGCTCGGCCCTTCCGACGGGCATCCACGAGTCGGGTGGCGGTGCTGAGCGCCACGGCCAGGAAGCCGGCGTTGGCGATCGCCGCGACCACGCGGGTCGCGACCAGCACGGGGAAGGTCCCGGTGGTGGCGGCGACGACGTGGCACGCAGCGAAGACGACCACGCACGCGAGCAGCGTGGTCCGTGCAGGCCACCGCCGGGTGAGAGCGGCCATGGCGGGCGCTCCGGGAACCATCCCGACAGCAAAAGCGGAGGTGAGCAGGCCGGCCGTGCCGACCGAGACGCCGACATCGGCGGCGACGTCCGGCACGAGACCGGCGAGCATGAATTCTGAGGTGCCCATGGCGAAGACGGCCAGGGCGAGCAGGTACAGGGCGAAGGGCATGGAGAGCTCCGGGGAACGAAGACCGCACAGGGAAACGTCTCGTCACCACGGTCAGCGCCCGCACGGGCCACGGAGTCCGCCGCGCGCAGCGGCAGCGCCGGATCGGCTGAGGGCTCAGGGCTCCTGGGGGCTGACGGTGTGACCGAAAGCCCCCTGAGTGTCTGATTCAGGGCACGCCATGCCACGCACCGTACCGGCGTCCCCTCGACACTGCACATCCTTTGTCCGAGACCCTGGTTCGCGCTGTGCGCACCGCTCGCGACGGCCGGGGGCAGCATCACACGCCACCGGTAATGGATTCTCAGGTACAGAACCTGATAGGTTCACCGCCATGGCGCGACCACGCATGTTCGACGAGACCGCGGTCCTCGATGCCGCGGTGGGGCAGTTCCGGGTGCACGGCTACGCAGGAACGTCGACGGATGCGCTGTGCGCGGCCGCCGGTGTGCGGCGAAGCACTCTCTACAACACCTTCGTCTCCAAGGACGAGCTGTTCGTCCGCGCGCTCGAGCGCTACCTCGAGGTCACGCAAGCCGTGCAGGAGGCGGTCCTCGAGGACGAGGCGCAGGATGTCGTCGGCAGGCTGCGCGCCTTCCTCGGCCTCATGGTCGACGAGGAGGTGGAGGCCGCACGGGCGGGGCACGCGGCCGGCTGCATGGTGGTCGGCACCCGGATGACACCCGACGTGTCCGTCCGTGACGAGAGGGTGGAGCGACTCCTCGACCGGGGCCTCGAGCACCAGCTCGACATGCTGGCTGCGGTGATCGCTCGCGGGCAGGACGAAGGGGCGCTCCGCGGCGACGTCCCGGCACGCGAGGGTGCCGCCCTGATCGTCTCGCTCGTCTCAGGCATGCGCGTGATGGCTCAGGCGGGGACGGAGTCTGCCGTGCTGCGGCGCACGATGATGCTCGGCCTGGACGGCCTCGTGCGCTAGCTCGGTCTGCGGGTCGCCCTCGAGGCGGTGCGAGCCGTCCTCGCCTGCACATGTGTCGGCATGTCCATGTATTGGACTAGAGAATCCAGAAAGGTTGTCCGATGACGAAGCGTCTCTACCTGCTGATGGCCACGGTCATGGTCGTGCTGATGAGCGAGCTGCAGGTCGCGGGCATGATGTCGGCGATCGCCGAGGATCTGGGGAGCACCATCGGGCGAGTGGGCCTCCTGGTGTCGCTGTACTCGCTCGGGATGGCGCTCGGCGGTCCGTCGCTGGCCCTCGCTCTGCGCCGAGTGCCGCCGAAGCCCGCACTGCTCGGTGTGATCGGCGGCTATGCCGTGCTCGAGGCGATGGTGCCGCTCGTGCAAGAGCTGTGGTGGGTGACGCTGCTGCGGGTTCTCACCGGATGCCTCTCGGGTGCAGCCTTCGGGCTGTCGGTCTCGTTCGGCGCCCAGCTCGCCGAGAGCCCGTCCAGGATCGGGGAGGCGGTCTCCATCGTCCTCGGCGGCATCATGGTGGGCACGGTCGTCGGACTGCCGCTGTCCCACTGGATCGCCGGCACCCTCGGGTGGCAGGCGAGCTTCTTCGTCATGGCCGCCGCGGCGGCGAGTCTGCTCCTGGTCTGCGCCTTCGCCCTTCCTCGTCGTGAGGCCGCCGGGCGGGAGGATTCCGCACGGGATCTGATGAACCTGTGGTCGCCCCGCCTCTGGTCGCGGTACCTGGTCAGCCTCCTCACGATCGGCGGTGCGTTCGGGGCCTTCTCCTACTTCACGCCGCTGCTCGAGCAGCGCACCGGACTGAGCCGGGACGCCACGACTCTCGTGCTGCTCGCCTACGGTGCCGTCTCCTTCCTCGGGAATCTGATCGTGGGGAAGCTGGCCGACCGCCACGCCGTCGCGGTGCTGCGCGTGGGGCATGGCCTGCTGATCGTCGCCCTCGCCCTGATCGCCCTGCTCGTCACCGAGGTGTGGCTGGTGGTCGCGATGGTCCTCGTGGTCGGCCTGGCGGGCGTGACGATGAACCCAGCGCTGGTGACCCGCGTGGCGGAGGTCGGCGGGACGGGGAACCTGGTCAGCACCGTCCACACCTCCGTGATCACCGTGGGGTTGAGCCTCGGCACCGCTGCGAGCGCCTGGGTGATGGGCGGCCTCGGCGACGATCCCGTCATCGCGATGTGGACCGGGGCGCTCCTGGCGGGCCTCGCCGCCGTCGCCCTGGCCCTTCAGCAGCGGTCCCGCTCGTCGGTGTGATCGGATGTCGGGCCGTGGGTGGGGCCGACGGTCAGTCGGTGCCGTCGCGCCCGATGAGGTCGAGCAGTCCGGGGAATCGCGCATCGAGGTCGCCCCTGCGCAGCGTCACCCCGCTCCGGTTGCCGCGATCGACCTGGTGCACCAGCCCGGCCTCGCGGAGGACCTTGAAGTGGTGGCTGCGGGTGGACTTCGACAGGTCCAGCCCGAAGCTCGTGCAGGAGCGCTCGTTCCCCTCGGCGTCGTTCACCAGGTCGTGGACCACCTGGCGGCGATGCGGGTCGGCCAGGGCCGACAGGACAGCGCCGAGCTCGATCTGCTCCGGCTCGAAGTCGCCCTTCCCAGTGGTCATCGGCGCTCTCCTGTTCGTCGTCGCGCTGTCGCTCGGCGATCCGTCCGAGGTTCGACTTGCATCGTACCTCGCGGACGTGTACACAAGGTTCGGCGAAAGGCGAACCTTCGAATGCTGTCGCACCAAGGAGTGTCCATGACTCGTCCCCGACTGCCTCTCGTCGTCGTCCTGCTGGCCCAGTTCGTGATCCCCCTGTCCATCTCCGGCACCGCAGTCGCACTCCCCGCGATCGCCGATCAGCTGGGATCGTCTCCCGCCCCGCTGCAGTGGGTGGTCAACGGCTTCAACCTCTCCTTCGCGGCGTGCACCTTCCTCTGGGGCGCGTGCTCGGACCGGATCGGCTACACCCGCTCCTTCCGCCTCGGCATCGTCATCGCCGGCATCGGCGGCGTGCTCAGCGCCTTCGCCCCGAGCCTCGCCCTGTTGGACGTCGGCCGCGTCGTCGCCGGAGTCGGGTCGGCCGCGGTGCTGACGGGAGCCGCCCCGATCCTCGGCCGACTGTTCGAGGGCACGGCCAAGGCGCAGGCGTTCGCACTGTTCGGCACGGCCAACGGTCTCGGGCTCGCGGCCGGCCCTGCGCTGTCGGGACTGCTGCTGTCGACCTGGGGCTGGCGCGGCATCTTCGCGGCACACACGATCGTCCTGCTCCTCGCGCTCCTCGGGGCGGCGAGGATCCCCCGCCTCGAACGCGGCGCGAGCTCGCTGCGCGACGTCCTGGACTTCTCCTCCCTGAGGTCCCCGAGATTCCTGGCGATGGCCCTGGTCCCGGTGGCGGGGGCGATCGGGTTCGTCACCTTCCTGACCTATCTGCCCAGCGCGCTCGGCGCGATCCATTCCCTGTCGACCGGTCTCATCGGCGTCCTGATGCTGGTGATGACGGTTCCCGTGCTCGTCGCGCCCGTCCTCGTCCACCGGATCATGGAGCGCACGCGCCTCTCGACCGGCGCGGTCGTCGCGGCATCCTTCGTCTGCCTGCTCGGCGGCGCACTGGCGGTGCTCCTGCTCCTGCGCCCGGACCTTCCCGTCGCGGCCGGAGTCGCCCCGATGATCCTGCTCGGGCTAGGGTTCGGACTGCCGCTGGGGTTCGTGGACGCCGAGGCGCTCGCCGCGGTGCCCGCCGAGCGGGCCGGCGCCGCCTCCGGTGTCGTCAACCTCCTGCGGATCGGCTCCGAGGCCCTGTTCGTCGGCCTGTACGGCGCCGTCCTCGCCGCGGTCGTGACGAGCAGTCGGCCGGGGGGCGACGGCCAGGTGATCGCCTCCGGCGGCACCGGGGCGCCGTGGGTGTACCGCGAGGGGTTTTCCGCTGCGGCACTCACGATGGCCGGGCTCGTCCTCCTCGCGGGGCTCGCCGTCCTCGTCCTCGCTCGTCGTGCCCGCAGCCGGAAGGTCCGGTCGTGAGACGCGGAGTCCCGGCGCCTCCGGCGCCCCAGGGCCTCACCGGAACAACGCCGCGTTCTCCTCCGCCCACTGCGAGAAGGGGCGTGATGGCCTGCCGGTCAGTCGCTGCACCTCGTCGGTGACGGGCTCGGGGTCCTCGAGGAAGTGCTCCCAGGCGTCGAGCATCATCCCCGGCAGATCCAGCTCCGCCTCGGCGCGCTCGCGATCCATCTCCTCCCAGGCCAGCTCGGTGCCCAGTGCCGCCGCGATCGCCTGGACCTGCTCCCGCTGCGTGACCATCCCGGGACCGGTGAGCACGTACGCGTGCCGGTGGTGCCCCTCCCGGAGCAGCGCCTCGACCGCGACGGCGGCGATGTCCGCCTCGTGGATCAGCGGGCGCGCCATGTCGCCGAAGGCGAAGCGCACGGCCCGGTCCCCGGCGATCTGCGGGGCCCACTGCAGCGCGTTCGCGGCGAAGCCCGTCGGCCGCAGGAAGGTCCGCTCCGGAACGTGCGCGGCGACGGCGTCCTCGACCGCGGCCCAGAAGGTCTCGCGGTCCTCCTCGACGCCCTGGGAGGAGACGTAGACGACCCGCCGCACGTGCGCGCCGAGCAGCTCCGCGATCGGCTCGGCCCTGCGCCGGGCCTCCTCGGCGCTCTCAAAGAACGGCCACAGCAGATGGACGGCGTCCACGCCGTCCAGCGCGGCGGAGAGGGAGGGCGGGTCGGCGAGGTCCACGGCCGCCGACCCGTGGGCGAGGCCGACGGGCAGCGCCTCCGGATGCCGCGTCGCCGCACGGACACGGGCGCCGGCGGCGACCAGCTGTCGGCACACCTGCCCGCCGACCCGCCCGGAGGCGCCGAGGACCAGGACATGAGGGACGTGATTCGCAGCCATGACCACAGTCCTAGGGGTTCGACCGCGGTGGAGGGCAAGCGGACGACGTCCCCCGGTTGAGGGCGGGTCACGGGGCTGGCACCATCCCGGCATGGACAGGCACGAGAGCGGACTGAGCGTCGGACAGCTGGCCGCGCGCATGGACATCACCCCGTCGGCCGTGCGCTGGTACGACGACCACGGGCTGTTGCCCAGCGAGCGGACCGGCGAGAACCACCGCAGGTTCTACGCCGACGCCTGCTGCCGCATCGCGATGCTCCGGGCCGCGCAGCGGGTGGGGCTCAGCATCGCCGAGATCCGGGAGGCGCTCGATGCCCTTCCGCCCGGTCGGGTGCCGACTCCCGAGGACTGGGAGAGCCTCGCCGTGCGGCTCCGCGACGTCCTGGGCCGCAGGATCGACGAGCTGTTCGCCCTGATGGAGGAGCTCTCGCCGGAGCAGGAGGCGGCGCGGACCGTCCGGTCGAGCGACGGAGCGTGACACGCTGGGGCGACCTGCACCCGATCCGGAGGTCGACGACCATGCCCCGCGCCGTGACCCTCATCCGCTCCGACGCGCTCTCGGACGCCGCCGAGTACGCCTACGCCGCCACCGCCCCCGCGGAGGCCCGGCTCGTCTTCCTGGCGGGGTCCTGCCCGCTGAACCAGGACGGCAGCACCCACGGCGTCGGCGACGTCCCGGCGCAGGCCGCGAAGTGCCTCGAGAACATGCGGATCGCGCTTGAGGCGGCGGGCGCGACGCTCCAGGACGTCATCTCCACGCGGGTGCTCGTCGCCTCCGCGAAGCAGGCCGACCTCGTCGCCGCCTGGGAGGTGGTCCGCGACGCCTTCGGCGCGCACGACGTGCCCAGCACGCTGATCGGCGTCGCCGCGCTCGGCTACGACCACCAGCTCGTCGAGATCGAGGCGACCGCCGCGGTCATCGACTGACGCCCTCGCAGGGAGGGGGATCGTCTTCCCCGACTCCTCGTGGGCGGGAGGCTCCGCGCAAAATCGAGTCCCCGGCGTGACCTCAACGCTGTGGAACGGATGCGGTCATGCCAGCTGCTCGAATGTTCGGGCGTGTGGGGATGGGTGCGGGGTAGGTGTCGAACGCTGTCCCCCGGTGGCGTCACCAGGCGGGAAGGACTCCCTGACCGGGGGTCACGCGCAGCTCGGACGCCAGGATCGGACGATCGTTGATGCTGGCCTCCCGTCGGGTCATGAAGCCGTCCTCATCGAACTCCCACTGCTCGTTGCCGTAGGACCGCCACCACTGCCCGTGCGAGTCGTGCCACTCGTACTGGAACCGGACGGCGACGCGGTTCCCGGTGAAGGCCCACAGATTCTTGCGGAGGCGGTAGTCCAGCTCCCGCTCCCACTTCTCGGTGAGGAAAGCGACGACGGCCTCTCTTCCCACGACGCTTCGGTCGCGATTGCGCCAGACGGTGTCGACGGAGTACGCCTCCGCGACCCGCCGGGGGTCGCGGGTGTTCCATGCGTCTTCCGCGGCCTGCACCTTGCGGGCGGCGGACTCTGCGTCGAAGGGCGGGATCGGCATGCGTTGTGTGGTCATGCCTCTACTGTCCGTCTTCGCTGTGACGGCCCACGAGTGTCTGGAACGACACCACCCGCGCATTTCCTGACATGATGGCCGGCATGGCGCACACAGTGGCGGCACTGGCAATGCCCGGAGTGGTGGCCTTCGACCTCTCGACGGCCGCCCAGGTCTTCGGGATGCCCGGCGAGCACGAGTACGAGTTCGCCGTCGCCACACCAACGAGCGGCGCGGTGCCCACCTCCACCGGGTTCAGCGTCTCCGGCGTGGACGGCCTGGACGCCGTGGTGCGAGCGGACACCGTCGTCATCCCAGGGCATCGCCCCTACGACATTTCCGACGGTGACGTGGTCGCGGCCCTACGTGAGGCCCACGAGCGGGGTGCTCGGCTGGTCTCCATCTGCGTCGGGGCGTTCCTCCTGGCAAGGACCGGGCTCCTCGACGGGCTCTCGGCCACCACGCACTGGCAGGACGCCGCCGAACTGCAGCGCCGTCACCCTGCCGTGCAGGTCGAACCCGACGTGCTCTACATCGATCACGGGCGGATCGCGACCAGCGCGGGCGTGGCCTCGGGCATCGACCTGTGCCTCCACCTCGTTCGGCAGGACGTCGGCGCGAGCGCGGCGCATCGGATCGCGCGCCGCATGGTCGTCCCACCCCACCGTGACGGAGGGCAGGCGCAGTTCGTGGACCCGGGCACTCGGCTCGCTCGCGGCGGTGAGCTGATCGATGCCGTCATGAACTGGGCCGTCCGCCACCTCGACCAGCCGCTGGGAACCGCGGAGCTCGCGCGTCGCGCCAACCTGTCCGAGCGGCAGCTCACCCGACGATTCCTCGCCGAGACCGGGGTGAGCCCGTTCCAGTGGCTGCTCCACCAGAGGACTCTGCGTGCGATGGAGCTGCTCGAGGGCACCGATCTGTCCCTGGAGACGGTCGCCGCTCGAAGCGGCTTTGGTACGGCCAGCACCCTGCGCCGACGCTTCCGCGACGCTCTCGAGACCACACCCAGCGCATATCGCGCGACGTTCCACCGAGGTGGAACGCGCTGACCGCACCCAATCGATCGCCGGGGCGGAACCGCGCACGCGGTTGCCGTCGAGCATGCCGCGGCCGTCCCGGCTCCCGTCTTGATCGTCGCTCTGACCCCGCTTCACCCCGCAGAACGTCGAGTCCCCGGCGTGACCTCATCGCTGTGGAGCGGATGAGGTCACGCCAGGGACTCGACACTTCGCGCAGGCGGCGGACCGGGCCTGCCGGGGCAGGATCAGGCGCCGGCGGGAGCCTTCTCGCGCCCGGCCTCGGAGGCCTCGTCGGCCGCCTTCTGCTCGGCCTCGTCTGCCGCGTCGGCCTCCGCCTTCTGCTCGGCCTGGATGGCCTGGAAGGAGGTGCGGGCCGCGGCGTCGTAGGCGTCCTGGTCCAGGATCTTCTCGCGCTTGGCGACGATCACGCCCACCAGCGACTGCCCGGTGACGTTCAGGGCGGTGCGGCCCATGTCGAGGATCGGGTCGATCGCGAGCAGCAGGCCCACGCCCTCGAGCGGGAGGCCCAGGGTGGACAGGGTCAGCGTGAGCATCACGGTCGCACCGGTCATGCCGGCGGTCGCGGCGGAGCCGAGCACCGAGACGAGCACGATCAGCAGGTAGTCGGTCACGCCCAGCGGCACGCCGTAGAAGTTCGCGACGAAGATCGCGGCGAGCGAGGGGTAGATCGCGGCGCAGCCGTCCATCTTCGTGGTCGCGCCCAGCGGGATCGCGAAGGAGGCGTAGTGGCGCGGGACGCCCATGCGCTCGGTGACGGTCTGGGTCATCGGCATGGTGCCCAGCGAGGAGCGGGAGACGAAGCCGAGCGAGGTCGCCGGCCACACGCCGCGGAAGAAGGAGCCGATGGACAGGCCGTTGACCTTCAGCAGGATCGGGTAGACGACCAGCAGCACGATCAGCATGCCCACGTAGACGTCGAGGGTGAACACGCCGAGCTGGCCGATCGCGTCCCAGCCGTAGGAGGCCACGGCGTTGCCGAGCAGGCCGATGGTGCCGATCGGGGCGAGGCGGATGACCCACCACAGCAGCTTCTGGACGATCTCCAGTGCGGAGCCGGTGAACTTGAGGAACGGCTCGGCCTTCTCGCCGACGGAGAGCACGGCGATGCCGACGGCGATGGAGATGACGAGGATCTGCAGGGCATTGAAGCTCAGGGAGACGGAGCCGTCGTCCCCGGCCGAGCCGGTGATGCCCAGGAAGTTCGAGGGGACCAGGCCCGTGAGGAAGTCGAGCCATCCGCCCTGGGTGGAGGAGGCCTCGGCGGAGTCCGCGGAGACCTGCGAGTTCGCGCCGGGGGTGGTCAGCACGCCGAGGGCGATGCCGATCGACACGGCGATCAGGGAGGTGATCCCGAACCACAGCAGGGTCTTGCCGGCCAGACGCGCGGCGTTCGTGACGCCGCGGAGGTTCGCGATCGAGGTGACGATCGCGAGGAAGATCAGCGGCGGGACCAGAGCCTTCAGCAGCGTCACGAAGATCGTGCCGATGGTGTCCAGCGTTGTGGTCAGCCAGTTCGCGCCGTCGGGGTTCGCCTCGGTCTCGGCGACCGGGCCCATCTGGGCGGCGACGAGGCCGAGGACGATGCCGAGGACGAGGCCGATCAGGACCTGCCAGCCGAAGGGGATGCGGGTGATCGCGGTCAGCGGGTTGCGCGACCGCGTCGAGACCGAGGAGGAGGTGGTTGATGTGCTCACGTGCGGGACGCTACGCGCCCATGCTCCCGGGTTCAACTATATTGCTATGCGGTCACATTAGCGCAGCTATGGGGTTGTGTGCTGCTGCCAGGCGCTGGAGGGGGTGAGGGGCCGAGCGATGCGTGCCCGGGGACGGCGCTGCGGCGGAGCCGTGATGGCCCGGCCGGCCGGAGGGAACGCCGCCGTCGGAGGGCCGGCAGGAGCCGTGCGGCCCTCGGCCGATCGGAGGACCTCGAGAAGGCTGGAACCGACGTGCGGAGGATGCCGGTCGCGAGCAGGCCTGGCACGGTAGAACCATGTCTCGCACACCTGTGGACCACGCCGTTCCCGCCTCCTCGGACGAGGCGCTGACGAGTGCTGCCGGTGTGGAGGACGGGGCCGACGGCGCGGCCGACGGGCGCGACGGGAGGACCGACGCCGTCCAGGAAGAGGTCCCCTTCGGCGAGCAGCCGGCGACCCGCTTCGCCGCCGACGTCGAGTACAGCGGCCGTGCCGGCGAGCACGACTATCTCGTCCGCGTGCGTCATCGCCTGCTGGACACCTCCTTCACCGTGGTCCTCGACGGGATCGAGCACGACCCCAAGGCCGAGGAGAAGGCACGGAAGGCCCGGGAGAAGCGCGAGGCGAGCGACGGCGACGCGACCGGCGAGGGCGCGGCCCGCGACAATGCGATTGATGACAACGCGGCCGACGACGACCTGCAGTTCGGCCTCGACGAGGGGTTCTCCACGCTGCGCTGCACCGTGCGCCGTCGCCGCGAGGACGGCGAGATCAAGGACTGCGAGGTGCTCACGATCCGCACCGCGGGACTCGGCGGTGCCGGCGAGGTCGAGGTCCGGCACGGGTTCCGGACCACCGTGCTCGCCCCGACGGAGGGGTCCCCGTCGGCCCTGCGCGATGAGAAGCGCACCGCCCATCCCGCCCGCTACGCGCTGATCGCGGCGCTGGCGAAGGCGGCGAAGTTCCTCATCCCGCTGCTCGGCCTCGGTGCGCTGTTCGGCGGCCTGCTCGACCCGGTCAAGGAGTGGATCGAGGCGCGGATCCGACCGGTCGTCGACGCGATCGTCCAGGCCGCCCAGCCGATCCGGGACTGGATCGGAGAGGTGACGCGCCCGGTGCGGGAGTTCCTCGACGCCCTGCTGAGCCCGATCCAGGAGCTGATCGCCGCGATCCTCCGCCCGATCGGCGAGGCCGTGCGCTGGCTGCTGGACCTGCTGCCGGACATCGGCCTCCCCTTCTCCGTGCCCGACTGGCTGGTGGACGTGCTCGTGCCGGTGATCGTCGTCATCGCCGTGTTCTCGGCGACCCACCGCGCCCTTCGCACGCGCCGGGAGAAGCTCGCGGAGACGGCGAGCGGTACGGGGTCGGACGACGACGCCGGAGCGCATGTCGCGAGGACGGGCGGTGCAGATTCGGGCGCCGCGAACGGGGCGGAGGCCGAGACGCCGAGAAGCGCGGACTCAGACGTCGCGCCGGGGAGCCGAGCGCACGACGCAGACGGCGACTGCGGTGCAGAGCCCTCGGGGTCGTCGCCGTCGGAGGTCGAGGTCGACGGCAGCTCCGCGGGCGAGCACAGCACGCAGAGCTGAATCCCGTCCGGACCGTGCAGGCAGGTCCGGCGACCTGGTCAGAGGAACTCGAGGAACTGCCTGTTCTCCGCCATGATCTCCTCGAGGCGGGTGCGCGGGGGCCGAGCGTACGGCTTGTCCCCGAGAGCGGAGCAGGCGCGGTCGAAGAAGTCGGCGGAGACCAGCACGCCGCGCGCTCGTGCTCCGCGGCTCATCACCGTGACGGGCTGACGGTGCGAGAGCTCGAGGAGCTCGCTGAGCCTCGTGCGGAACTCCGAGGCGGTCACGATCTTCGTGGTGACCGCGGCCTCGATCGCGGTCAGTGCAGGCGGGCCTATCGCCGGCCCTTCATGTGGGCTTCCGATCGCGTCCCTCACGTACCTCGCACGGCCGGTGCCCGCCGAGCTCGTCTCGTCAGCCCGATCCGGCTCGTCCGCTGTGTCGTCCCGATTCGACTCGTCTGCCGCGTCGATGCGATCCGACACCTCCACCTCTGCGTCCCATGCACTCTCTGCCATGCCGCTCACCCCCCGTATCTGTCGTGTCTCTGGGGGGAGTCTCGGCCATCTGGGCGGTAGCGGCTCCGCATGCGGTGTCTGTTGTGGAAAAGGACGTACATGACGTCCGTGATGTACGCAGTTTCCTGCAGTACCCGTGCGGTGCGGTGCCGGAATGTCGCCGCAGCGCGTCGTATGGCCGACGAGTGCTGGCGGATGTAC